>CALGBW010000035.1 GCA_937884635.1 uncultured Chlamydiaceae bacterium | reverse complement strand
CCCCATCTGACCCTGGAATCACCGGACATTTAACTCGCTTAGCCAATTGTTTCGCTGTAACCTTGTCTCCCATCATAGCAATAGATTTGGAGCTCGGGCCAATAAAAGTCACCCCACAACTCTCACAGATAGAAGCAAAGCTTGCGTTCTCACTAAGAAAACCATAACCAGGGTGTATGGCATCAGCCCCAGTAATCTCACAAGCGGCAAGAATATTCGATATCTTAAGGTAAGACTTAGCTGCCGCAGGCTCCCCTATACACACAGCTTCATCCGCCAATAAAACATGCAACGCCTCTTGATCCGCCAAAGAATAAACAGCTACTGTTGATAGCCCTAAGTCGTGACAAGCACGAATAATTCGGACAGCGATTTCTCCTCGATTAGCGATTAAAACTTTTTTCATTAATCTGCCTTAACAACACGAAATAACTTAGAACCAAATTGTACGGGATCACCGTCAGTCAATAAAACTTCTTCAACCTTTCCAGCTATACCAGCCTTGACTTCATTCATGACCTTCATAGCCTCAACAATACAGACGATTGTATCCTCTGAAACCATATCACCAGGACGAATAAACGGCTGAGAATCTGGTGAAGGAGCACTATAAAACGTTCCAACAAGAGGAGACGAAATAAAATCACCTTGAGCCGCAGGTTCCGCCACTTGAGATGCTCCTACTGACTCGCCTTTGCTACTCTCCCTGCTTGGAACAGATGTATCTACAGGAATAGGCCGTCCCTGTGGGAAATCACCGATCCACCTACTGTCATAAAAAACGCGTTCCTGTCCAGTTCCCAAACCATTTTCAGAATCTTTTTCTAACTCAAGCTCCAGCCCTTCACGTTTAATGACAAAACGTTTGATATTATTGCGCCCCATAGCAACCATGAGCTTTTCTATCTGTTTTAAATCCATCTTTTTATCCTGTCAGAATTAGACTCTCTGTATATATTCACATGTGCGGGTGTCTACTTTTACTACGTCTCCAATTTCTACAAAAGGAGGGACTAAAACTTCTATGCCCGTTTCCAATAAAGCCTTCTTCGCACCTCCAGAAAGGCTTAAAGAATCACCGGGGAAATCTGTTTTAGAAACCATTAGCTCTAAAAAGTGTGGTAATTCAATAGAAAATACAATCCCATCATGAACCATTGCGGATATAGTCACGCCAGCTTTCAAAAATAAGTAATTGTCTTTCATGATCTCTTTAGAAATCAGAATCTTCTCATAATTACCTAAATCTAAGAACAGATACTGATCTCCTTCTATATACAGGTACTCCAAATTTCTAGCTTCAAACTGAGCCTCTTTGACTTCCTGCCCTGCTTTAAAATTTCTCTCGATGATTACATCAGATTCTGCGGACTTAAGGGAAGCCTTAATAAAGGTTTCTCCCTTGCTTCCTGCTACCTTAGAAACAGCAACAACCTTATATAAACCATCTTTTGTAGAAATAAACATTCCTACAGAGAGTTGGCTACTCAACACCATGATTTTCTCCTCGAAGTAGCTTCACTTTTTCTTCCATACTTACATCATCTTTCTCAAAGAAATAAGAAGCAGCGACTAAAATATCCGCTCCAGCATGACGACATAAATGCGCTGTGTTAGGGTTAATACCCCCATCCACCTCTATTAAACAACTTTTCTCTAATCCCATTTGCTTTCTTGCTTCATGCACAAAGCGTATTTTATCTATCGTATCTTCTAAAAATCCTTGGCCACAAAAACCTGGTTGTACAGACATCAACAAAACAAGATCACAAAGGGGCAACAAAGGCGGAATAAATTCTATAGAGGTTTCAGGAGAAAAGGCCAGTCCTGCCTGTACTCCACATCTCTTTATATAACTTAATAATTCTTTTAGATCTTCAGAAGCTTCAAAATGAACAATAATCCTATCTGCTCCAGATTTGACAAAACTTTCTATAAAATCAAATGGGTTATAGACCATTGCGTGGACTTCTAAAAAAATATCTGTAGATCGATTAATCGCTGCAATTGTTCCTGGACCAAATGTAATATTAGGGACAAAATGCCCATCCATCACATCAATATGAATAAAATCTGCCCCGGATTTAGCTACATTTTTTGCTTCCTCTCCAAGACAAGTAAGGTCCGCTCCCATAATAGAAGGAGCAATTTGAATAGTACGTGCTTGATTTTTCACCAATTACCCAAAAACTAAAATAGTTTTTCTACTTTACAGACGCTTGGAATTGTCTACAGTATACAAATCCCCGCAGTCATTGGATTCAATGAACGATCCATTCCCACTCAAACGAGCGAATAACTTGCTTCATCGATAGGCAGTTAGATCCATATCCCCACCTAAACAAACGACTTCTACAAGTGCAGATCGAACTCTACTCTAGGGTTATCTATCTTTCCCTTTGCTATAAACAAAGTCAAGGGCGATTCGCTACATGTATATGCTTGAACTCAACCCACAGATGAACTTCAAGTAAAAGTAATGTAAAAAAGTATATATGGAAAGTGCGAGAGTTCGGGAAAGCACTGACGGCTTTCCCATGTATATGTAGAACTTATGAACGAACGAATTGCTCTTGAATTCTTGTTAAGAGCATGTTCAAGCTTGTTTCCATTCCCAAACGCGTTTCTTTGAGCGATTCTATTGCTGCTAATAACTCTTGAACCGAAGATTTCATTGCTTCTTCCTGAGCGCGTAAAGCAACTAATGACTGCTCCTGTACTTCTGTTTGTTGTCGTAGCAAACGGAACGTACGCATCTGTTCAGAAATTAATGACTCTAATTTAGAAACTTCCTCTTTCAAAACTTGTACATCTTGCGTACTAGAATGTTTTTGCAAAAAGCTTTCCAAAGATTTAGCCATGCAACTATCCCAACCGCTAAACTGAGAAAGCTGATCACCAAAATTCTTAATACATAATTTCAAATCAGCCTTTTGTAAGTCTAAGCAACTTTCAAGATCTGCTAATGCCTTGCCAATAGAATCTAAGCTACTAATATGCTTTTCTAATTGTTTGTTAGACCCTTGTATTTTCTTATTTTCTATTCCTAATACTTTTCTGGACTCTACATGCTTTTCATTTTCATGAGCTAATCTCTTAACCTGCCCTCCAAAGATTGTGTTACTGCAGGCAAAGCCATATTTGACAATGTAGAAAATAAAACTAAGAATGCTAATGTCATAACCACCACTATTAAAACGCCAGGAATCCATCCAATAATAGAATTAATACACAACACAATCGTTGCCAACACAGAGCCAGCAAATAAACTACCCAAAGAAGTAATCTCAAGAAAACGCGCTATTCTTTGCGCTATGCTTAGTTTTGAGGCTAATGACGATGACAAACGGTTAATACTATCACGTTGCAGAAGTGAAGAAGATGATGATGAAGTATCATATTTCGATAATGCAAAAGGCATAAACAACCAATAATCACTATTAAAAAAAATCAATTAACTGAGAATTACAATAAATTGTTTTTGAAAAACTTTTTATTGAAGAAAGCGAAATATGCTACAAGAAAATAAGGTTTTACAAAAAACTTTAAAAACACACCAGAAGACACTGTCAACATAATAAATAGTAATAAATCATTTATAAAAGCTGTTGACAAATGCTAGGGCTGGAGCTGATATCTACTTATTCGAAGGGTTAAATAGCAGTGATGGAGGGTTTGTAATCCAGCCCTTCACCTGAATTACTTTTAAATTCAAGACCCAAGGCCTTCAAAAGACTTTTTTCAAAGGAAGATTGGATTCCTAACAATCATTGAAGCTCTTCAAAAAAACCTAATCTATTTCTAGTTAGCTTCTTAACCACCAATTACACTCCTCTTTGAGCACCACTATTTTCGTCCCATACCCAAGCAACTTTCAAAACTAAAAAAAAGTTTTCAAAAATCTGAATTTATCGCAAGAATCTTAACCTAAAAATTTTAGTTAAACAAAAAAAACAGAGGAAGTGATTATGACAAATCCAGTCAGTGCTTATAGTCCTCAGCTATCACAGTTGTCCCCGGGACGGACAGAGCTACAAAATATTTGTTTGAGTGCTCCTACACCGCCTAGAAGAAAGTGTCATAAATTAAAACTTACCGATCCTCAACGAGTAAACAGTGCCGCAATACAATCTTTAAGCGCTGTACGAACAAACACTGAGCGCTTACAACAACCAACAGGCGGTAATACCCCACCCCCAGTTGCATGCAAACCCTCGGAAGAGAACATAAGAAAAGCTAAAGAACGGTTTGAAAAATCACTTGGATCACCCCGGCCACAAACACCAACATCTCCTGGCTCTGACACGTCAGACAGCAGCGGATGTTTAGGCTCAGGCGAGCCTGACTGCCCATGCCCTATGTGTGAATTCGACCGATGGTTTGAATAGACACCCATAGATGTGCGCGATTATGCGCACATCTACACACAACAGAATTGAATTCTCATCCATTTATCTTTAATTCAAAAGAAGGTTCTCAGGAACTGTGGATAGGGATGCGTATTTACCTCCAAGATCTCTTAAAACAATAGACCAAAGAGATTCTGGCGGAGTAGTAAATACGTACTCATAACTTCCTGGGGCTACATGCCACATGCCATCTAAAAACTCTCGTTCTAATTGGCCAGGCTGCCAGCCTGTATAGCCAAAACATAAAGTTAAATAAGGCTCTGACTCCTCTGCCATAGTTTCTTGCAAAAAACCCATATCCCCTCCTAGAAATACAGAAGGACATATTTGTATCGTTTGCTCCGGAATATTAGGACAAGAGTGCAGAAGCATCATTTGATTAGCTTGTAATGACCCTCCCATACAACAGCGAATATTATGGGGTGATTCTGTAGAATCAAAAGATAAGAGGTCTCCTGAAAATTCAAAGCCTAATGTTTTATTCAACATTAAACCAAAGGCTCCACTGGCACTATGATCGCATAATAAGATAACGCTCCTATGCAATACGCCCTGCACAATATCAGGAGAGGCTACCAATAAAGAACCTTTATCCAGCGATGCGTAGAGTTTTTCTCTCATGACTATTTACTTATCCAAATTATAAGGAGTTACGTTTTCAAACACAGATTGTGTACAGAAAATAGGAGCATTATGCTGCACCGCCAAAGGAATACTATCACTCGGTCTAGAATCAATATCCGCAACGTAAGATTGCCCTTCGCGTGTTTGTTCTAAAAAAAGACGGGAATAGAACACTTGATCTTTATAATCATTAACTATCACGCGTAGCACGCGAATATCAAAACCAAGTAATATAGACTCAATAAGTTCACAAGTAAGAGGTCGGGGAAAAGGGGGATGCGCGGGAGTGGGAAAAGATCGATTGATCGCTACATCCCCATAAATAGCAAACCGCTTCTCGCTATTTCCTAGGACCATTCCCGCATAATGATTAAAGCTAATAATTTTATAGAATGTCAGTGAAACTAAGGAGGTTTGTTTAAGTAGTTCCTTCTCTATTTCCATAACGTTTAGCACACTTCTTTGCTATAGATCCATCAGCGTGACCGACCCACACCTCAACATCAGCTATAACAAACCCGACAGCAATAATACCATGAATTTGTATTAAATTTTGCAAATCTTCTTCTGGATTCGGGTAATGATTAGGAAAATGCACTTCGTAAATGTAATTGTTATTATCTGTACGGAAAAGCGTCTGGTCCGCATGACTTCTCCAAACTCCACAGTATCCAAGCTGATTGATCTTTGCTTCAACAGCAAGGTAACCAAATGGACTGACCTCAATAGGTAAAGGGAATGTTCCCAGTTGATTCACGCACTTGCCTTCATCAACTAATATAATCGTGCGAGAGGCCGCTTGTATTAATATAGACTCCCTCAATAAAGCTCCTCCGCCCCCTTTAATTAAACGCAAAGAAGGATCTACTTCATCTGCGCCATCTACGACTAAATCTAGACTAGTAAATGTGGGAACCAAGGGGATAGCGTATGATTTCGCTAGCAATTGTGACTGTAAAGAAGACGGTACAGCACAAATATCCAAAGACTCATCCTGGAACCGTTTTCCTAGTACTTTGATAAATTCTGTTGCTGTAGTTCCACTTCCCAAACCCACAATCATACCTGATTGGACTTGTAAAGCAGCCTCTTGCGCTAAAATCTGTTTGATTTCACTAGGTGTCTTGTTCATAAAAGGATAAGTTGTAAGAAGCTATTCAAAAAGCCTCATCTCTTGAGGGTATCATAGCTGCATAAAGTTCTCAAGAACACGCAAAAATTGTTAGACGTTATTCTGAATTTGAACCAGCCCATGGCCATAGAAATCCCTACCATATGCTGGATACATAGATATAACAGCCTTTATTACACCGCTTTTTCACTTTTATTTATTCTTGTTTACCTTTCTGAGCAAGTGAGGTCCGCTCCTTACATTTCTGATAGAAACTTCTAAATAGCTACTTGACACATTACCCCGTGATTGAAATTACCATGTTTTCACCCTTTTTTTTGTCCCTGTAGGGGTTCTTGCTAAAAAAGCTCATCTAAAAACTACTACACACATCAGTACTTATACACAAAACCACCCTGCAAAATCTAAAGATACCCCTGACAAGTAAGCCAGGGGCAGTAATGAATTTCCATTATAATTGTGTGCTAGTTGATCCATTTCCTTCTGAATTATTTGAGTCACCTGTT
This sequence comes from uncultured Chlamydiaceae bacterium, assembly GCA_937884635.1. Classification (GTDB taxonomy): domain Bacteria; phylum Chlamydiota; class Chlamydiia; order Chlamydiales; family Chlamydiaceae; genus Chlamydia. Next base: position 14,339 of record CALGBW010000035.1, on the reverse strand, counting down.
CCACTAGCACGGCGAGGGGCCTCTGTGACCACTCCCGTCACTCCTGCAGCAGCGCAGACTCGTTGAATCAAGTTACATAACTGAACTGGATCTCTCAGGGTAGGGTCTGTCAAACTTCCATGTCGCACAGCTGTTTCTACCCAAGTGCCTTGGTGATACAACCAAAATGCTTGTAAATTTTGGATATCTAGGGATGCCTCACGGCAGTATTGAGTCAAAATTTCTTCTACTTCCACTTTTGACTTATGACAAATCTCCTCTAAACTGCCTGCTAAACGTTCTAACGTTAAACAGACAGTTGCCACTCCATGTTCAGCACATAATACTTGAAACACGGCATGCAGCTCGTCACGGGTAATCTCACCATTATCACCACCACAATTCTGGAACCAATCAACCAAACGACTTATCCAACTTTGACAACATCCTAAACGTTCTCGTTCCCAACCGCATATAGAATCCACCAAACTTAACCAGTTACCATCGGAATGAAGAAAGCCCTTAACGAGCAAAGCCGCACTCCCAAGCTCTCTTGCTATTTTCTCAAGAGATCGTCCTTCTCTACTTTCTGTATTAATCTCTAGGTTAGAGCCACCACAACATCCACAACCATTTCCAATTGAACAACACATATCAACTTCCTCATACAATAGAATTCAACTACCCTATCCCAACTCACATGTCTGGAATAGGCAGAGAGAAACACATGGTCGTGCTGAAAAACCTCTGCTTACCACGGCTGCACTTTCTCTCTATTCATCTATTAGGGTGATCCGACTTCTATTATTTCAGGACCACGCTAAACAACAGCGCGAGGGGTTATAATATTGAAAAAATTTTTTGTCAGTTCTGAGCGAAAATATTTTTATGCCTCAGCTAGGAATCTATTTTTTTGTAGAAGCTAAAATCTATGGAAATGAGTATGGATGGATGAAAACAATTTATTCATCAAAGCCCCTGCACATAAACAGGGGCGGGAATTAGATTCGCAACTTTTATCTAGATCCTGAATTACTTGAGTCACGATCATCATCAGAGTGGATAGGAGGTTGTGTTATAACATCTACTAGCCCAACAGAAGCGCATACCCGTTGAATTAAGCTACATAATCGAACTGGGTCTCTCAAAGTAGGGTCTGTTAAAGATGACTCATCCGCTTCACATAAGATAAGTTGTTCTTCCGTTCTCTTAATATCAGCGAAGGCTTTTTCACAGGCCGATTTCAAAATACTTTCAACGTCCTCTTTCGGCTTATGACAAATCTTCCCTAATTCACTTGATAAACGATCTAAAGCCAAGCACAAAGTTGTGATACCAAACTCAAGGCTGGACCTTACAAGAACATCATGTAAGTCTTCACGAGAAATAGCACCATTATTGCCACCGCAATAACAGAAACAGTTTACCAAGGCCTGCATACAAGGCTCACAACATCCTAGTCGCTGACACTCCCAATTCCGCAGGGAGTCAAACAGTCCTACCCAATCCCCACCAGAAAAACAAACGCCCCTAACAATTAAAGCTATACTTCCAAGTTCTTGTGCTATCGTTACAGGCGATTGTGTTCCTTCCCCACCTACCGCACCACCTTCTTGAGTGTTAGAACCGCAAAAACATCCACAACCATTTCTAGTTGGACAACACATATCAACCTCCCTCATGCAATAAAGTTCAACCAAGCCACCCCAGAGCACTCCCTGAAATAGCAAAGAAAAACGTGGCATTGCTTAGAAATAGACCTCTATCTACCACGGCTGCGTCTTCTCTCTATTCATCCACTTAGTGCGATTGTGTTTTATTGATCCACAATCACCTATGACAACAGCGCGAGAAGTTATAATATTAAAAAAATTTTTTGTCATTTCTATGCTGAAAATCAATATTTTTAGACATAGATAGAAACGGCACACCAACACCCTTAGAGGGCTTAATTGAACAGATTACTGATGTATAGGATAACACATGGAAGAAAGCGCCTTTGACATTCAATCTCATTGACATTGAGCCATGGGGGTAGATCGCCCACAACCATCTCTTAAAGATTTAAATAAAGACGTAAGAAAGTTCTCTCAAGAAAACTTGTACTCTTTCATTATCATTGGAATAGAAATCTGCATAGACTGCGTGATCTAATCATAACAACACTATAGCCTAAAGAATAGGCTAGCTAAATAAGAAACGCCCCCGATAAAGAACCAGGGGCAGAAATTGGATCGCCATTATCATCTAGAGTCTGAACCACTTGCACTATCCGCGCTAATAACTGATTCCAGAACTGTTGCATCGGCTACAGCAGCACAAACTTTACTAATCATCTCTAATATCGCATCCAATCTTCTCATTTCAGGATCTAGCAAAGAGGATTCATCTACTTCTGTTTGGACGAGCACCCCTTGCGCTTCTCTAAGATCGACAGCGACCTTTTCACAAGCCTGTCGCAACATGTTTTCAGCCTCTTCTTTTGGCTTATGACAGATCTCTCCTAACTGACCTGATAAACGTTCTAAGGCCACGCATATAGTTGTGATACCAAACTCAAGGCTGAGTCGTGTAAGAATGTCATTTAAGTCTTCACGAGACAAAGCACCATTATTGGCACAATCCCGGAAGCAATTTGCCACAGCCGTCAGACAGAGAGCACAACACCCTAAACTCTCGCATTTCCAACGACGCATAGATTCTACCAGCTCATCCCAATGACCACCAGTATGGAAAAACCCTTTAACAAGCGTTATTATATTTTGAAGCTCTTGCGCTGTTTGTTGGATGGGCTGAAAACCACCCACTGCACCATCCTCTGGATTAGAACCGCCACAATTTCCGCAACCACGACCACAACCATTTCCTGATGGACAACACATATCAACCTCCCTTTATGCAATAAAGTTAACCAATAGCCACCCCAGTTCATGCCCTGGAATAGGTAGAGAGAAACATGGATTTGCTAAGAAACAGATCCTCGCTTACCACGACTGCACTTTCTCCCTTTATTAGCGTGATCGCGTTCTGTTGTTTTTCCGATCACACTCAACAACAGAGCAAAAGGTTATAATATTAAAAAATTTTTTTGTCAGCTCTACACCGAAAAAATTAAAAAAATACTTTTACAGAATACCCTGAAAGGGAATTCCGTTCCTGCAGAGGTATCTGGACACATCCCAACAATTAAATAAGAAAGTTACAGTTTTAACCAGTGGATATGTTGGTATATAGCTAAGAGTAATGAGCTCAGAGATTTAAAAAGAAGAAGGCCTTATCACACAAAACCCACCCGCCCTAGCTGGTGGGTAAATAGAATTAGACAGCAGTTTCTTGTTCACCGTTGTCTATACCTTCTAATAAACATCTGCCTATACGAACAATTTGGTAGCAGATAGCTGCACAATCACGCCACCGAGGATCTAATAGCGATGTATTTTTGCCTTCTTCGTATACGCAAGGCGATTGCACGACAAGCTCCATCTCCAGATTAGATATGTTAAACATTTGATCATTACAGGCATCATGTAAAGCAGATCTCACTACAGAGATATCTTGCATAAACAGATAGGGAAGTCTCTCTTCTAACTGCTGCAATGCTAGTATAACGACAGTAATTCCCCACCTTTGCTCAGCATCCTGAAGTAATGCATTAAAATCCTCCATACCAACAAGCGGCATACCAACAAGCGGATGCCTACTACGATAAAAACGCTCACAACAAGAACGCAACCATCGAGGCAGCTTACTTACACAAGTTCTTTGTTCCTCTTCTTTTATGTTAGAGAGGACTCCCAACCAGGTTTTATTTTTCAATACACAATCCATTATGTTTACAGTCTGCGTTAAACACATAGCCGTCTCAAATGGAGTTTGATTCGGAGTAGGTCGAATCTTTGGTTTTTCATTAACTTCCTCAGAAGATAATGAGGATGTTCTCGCATTACAAGCTGAGGGCCAAGAGGATCCACAACCTCCTCTATTTTCACTCGGACAACACATACAAACCTCCCTGATCAATAAATCTAGCTAATAGGCAAAGAACAAATCCTGCCTTTCCAGGCTCTATTAGCTCTTTTGTTCATGTATACTTGGATGTTCTTGAGTAACAGAACGGGGGGAGTTTTAATGTTAAAATTATTTTTTCTCAATGATGGAATCGGCACATTATGCCCAACCAAACGAACGTGTGGACCGCAAGTTTTATATAACTTCTTGCCAGTCTTTCATCAAAGGTATCCTATCTCGGATACATAAGAAAAATCCGTTCCGCAAGAAAAAATATTGTAGAATATGATCTCGGCATGTAAAGTCCGCAAATAGAAAGATGCGAAGGGTGGTAACACCCGCACTACATTCGTTTATCAAAGCCTCAACCCGCATCACCGCGCCTTCCGAAGTTTGGCGATGCGGATTGAGCTTGGCACATAAATCCATACAAATATTCACACAACAGTGAAATTTAGGACTTAGGGCCGGATTCAGGTCTATCCTCAGGTTTGGTATCGGCTTGATCTGGCTGCGAGTCCCCTAACATTTGTCTGTAAATTTCTTTCCACTCTGAGTCTTCTTCGGATTCTGAAGGGCTAATACCACCGAATGGGCAGGCCTTATCAGGTGTACCACATTCTACACATTTACCTTCATTATCTAATATGTGTATAAGAGCCATATTAACTACTTTAGCGATTGTATCCACGTCTTCCTGTTCGTCATCGCTAGGAATAGAAATAGAAGGTTGGGCAGACTCTGCAGTTCCTGTTATTCCTTTTTCTACTTCTTCATAATATTTCCACCAAGCACTAGGATATTGGTTACCACCAATTGGGTTTGACATACATACCTCCATTCATTTTTCGCTTCCCATTCAGGGAAAATCGGTTGAGAATATATGTGCAAGATTTTTTTGAATTCAATTATTTTTTTTGGAAAATCTAAAAAAACCTTTTAGACACCTGTAAACTGGCTACAAATTCAAAAATGCGTTCATAAACCTTCGTAAGAGTTTTTTTGTATCCTGCATATGAATTTTCCATTGACAAAATGGTTTATTCAGAACGAGATGAAAGAAACTTTCTTCCACTCTCATGAAATATAATCATGTATGGAACTACAGAGCCTTTCATAAGATCAAGAAGAATGAAAGCAAGTTCTCCCGCTACAAAAGAGAGCCATCAGACCATTAAGAACCTAGTATTTGAAGTTTGCTCACGAACCGTATCAAAACAATATCTTTCGGTAAGTTCTGCCAAACTAGAAAGTGAAGTCAGAATATACCTGTCATAAGGCGTTGTATAACCAAGAATCTCACCCTTTAGAATAAGAGCGTGTCAAATCTCTATTGCACGGACTAACACATTTCTATACATTTGCAGTGAAAGAAGACCACATTAGAGGTGTTATGCATAACGTTTACGAATTACTGGGCGACGACGCGGATTACTTACTCAACTACACATGCTCTTGCGTAAAAAAAGAAAGTTTAACGCTGCCTTCTAAGAATTTTATAGATGAGGTCTTTATCCCCTCTGATAGAAATAATCGGGTGCTAAAATCTCTACAATCAATGTTTATGCATGGTAGATTAGCAAGTTCCGGTTACCTATCTATTCTTCCTGTTGACCAAGGAATCGAACACTCCGCTGGAGCTTCCTTTGCGCCTAACCCTATGTACTTTGATCCTGAAAACATTGTGCGTCTTGCCATAGAAGCGGGATGTTCAGCTGTTGCCTCTTCCTATGGGGTTCTTAGCTTGCTCTCTAGGAAGTATGCTCATAAAATCCCATTCATTCTCAAATTGAACCATAACGAGTTATTATCTTACCCGACGAGCTATCATCAAATTTTCTTTTCTCAAGTAGAAAACGCCTATAACTTAGGAGCTGTTGCAGTTGGAGCAACAATTTATTTCGGATCAGAATCTTCATCTGAAGAAATTGTTGCTGTGTCTCAAGCATTTGCTAAAGCTCGTGAATTAGGCTTAGCTACCATACTTTGGTGTTATCTAAGAAATTCCCATTTCCAAGTTAATAAAGTGGATTATCACTCTTCTGCTGACTTGACAGGTCAAGCAAATCACTTGGGAGCTACCCTCGGTGCAGACATTGTCAAACAAAAGTTGCCTACATGCAATGGCGGTTTTAAAGCTATTAATTTTAGTAAAACACATGATAAGGTGTATAGCGAACTGTCTTCGGATCACCCTATTGACCTATGCCGGTATCAAATTTTGAATAGTTACTGTGGTAAAGTAGGGTTGATTAATTCTGGAGGGCCTTCAGGAGAAAACGATTTTGCTGAAACAGCAAAAACAGCCGTTATTAACAAACGAGCTGGTGGTCTAGGTTTAATCTTAGGAAGGAAAGCATTCCAACGTCCTTTCTCTGAAGGTGTATCATTACTCAACCTCATCCAAGACATCTACTTAGATTCAAACATTACAATTGCGTAACAAGGACGCTATGCATATACATAAATCCTCTAAATCTTTAGGGACGTTCACTGTTGGTATGCTATCGCTAGCGGTAGTGATTAGCCTTAGGAACTTACCCCTTACTGCAAAACACGGCTTGTCCACTCTCTTTTTCTATGGGTTGGCAGTCTGCTGTTTCATGATTCCCTACGCTTTAATTGCTGCTGAGCTTGCTTCATTCAAGCCCCAGGGAATCTATATCTGGGCAAGAGACGCCTTAGGAAAATGGTGGGGTTTTTTCGCGATATGGATGCAATGGTTCCATAATATGACATGGTATCCTGCTATGCTTGCTTTTATAGCCAGCACTTTGGTCTATAAGATCAACCCTACTTTAGCCACAAATAAAGTCTATCTTGCTTCTGTAATTCTAGCGGGTTTTTGGGGGCTAACCTTCTTTAACTTTCTGGGCATTACCACTTCAGCATTATTCAGCTCTTTTTGTGTAATTGTAGGAACACTCATCCCTGGTTTGATTTTAGTTGCATTTGCCCTCTCCTGGATTCTTTCTGGTAACCCAAGTGCTATCTCATTTTCATGGGGAAGCTTATTGCCAGATTTTAGCAATGTCTCTTCTTTTGTGTTACTTGCTGGAATGCTTCTTGCACTATGCGGGCTAGAAGCCAATGCAAACCTCGCTACAGATATGGAAAACCCTAAAAAGGATTATCCTAAGGCTGTTTTTATTGGTGCTGTTGCTACTTTGTCCATTTTGGTCTTAGGCTCTTTGTCTATTGCAATTGTGATTCCTAAGGAAGAAATTAGTTTAGTATCAGGATTAATCAGAGCTTTTTCTCTGTTCTTTGATAAGTATAACCTTTCTTGGATGACGGGAATTATTGTGGTTATGACCATCGCAGGCTCCCTAGGAGAGCTAAACGCGTGGATGTTTGCTGGAACTAAAGGGTTATTCGTCTCTACTCAGAATGACTGTCTACCCCAAATTTTTAAAAAGACAAATGATAAGGGCGTCCCTACAAATCTTTTGTTATTTCAGGCAATGGTAGTAACTATTTTTACTCTATTGTTCTTGTGCTTAGATTCCGCAGACTTTGCCTATTGGATATTAAGCGCTCTTAGTGTCCAAATGTACCTAGTTATGTACATTTGTTTATTCATCTGCGGTCCTGTTCTTCGTCTTAAAGAACCAAAAACAAAACGTTTATACAAAGTTCCTGGTGGACGCCTCTTTGGAATTAGCGTACTTGCTATTTTAGGGCTGATCTCATGTATTTTCGCTTTGTGGGTAAGCTTCCTTCCTCCTAAGGAATTAACATGCTTGTCTGGGGCTAAATGCATTGGCTATTCCGGAGCTCTCCTTTTAGCATTTAGCATTAACTGTTTAATTCCATTTGTGATTTATTTTTCACGTAAGAAAAAACTTTCCTAATCACCTTCCTTTCTGAACGTCAGTAAACTGACGTTCAGATCCTTATTCCTCTATACTCATCTCCATCAACAAGTAAAAGAATTCCTGCAAAATGTAGTTAGGAATTTGATGAAATCAAACAGAGGCTTCAGCCTAAAAGTGACGAAAAATCAGGCTCTTTGTATGCTTCTCTTACCTTCTTTAAAGCAAAAATTTGACCCCATACAAGAGAAATGATGGTGGTTGATCTAACAAAACGCTAAGGGTGAATCATGCTAAAGATCGATTTAAGTAACAAAATCGCCTTTATTGCCGGTATCGGGGACGATCAAGGCTACGGTTGGGGTATTGCAAAAATGTTAGCCGAGGCCGGAGCCACAATTATTGTCGGCACATGGGTCCCTATTTATAAAATCTTTGCTCAATCCTGGGAGTTAGGAAAATTTGATGAATCACGCAAACTATCCAATGGTGAATTACTCCAGATTGCAAAAATCTACCCTCTAGATGCCAGTTTCGATAAGCCAGAAGACGTTCCTCAAGAGATTTTAGAAAATAAACGATATAAAGGTTTAGCAGGTTACACGATAGCTGAAGTTGTTGAACAAGTATCCAAAGACTTTGGCCATATTGATATCTTGGTTCATTCACTTGCTAACAGCCCTGAGATCTCCAAACCTTTATTGGAAACATCACGTAAAGGGTATCTGTCTGCCCTCAGCACATCCAGCTACTCATTTATTAGTTTATTGTCTCACTTTGGTCCTATTATGCGGGAAGGCGCTAGTACGATTTCTCTTACCTACTTAGCCTCCTTGAGAGCAGTCCCCGGTTATGGCGGTGGGATGAATGCAGCTAAAGCTGCTTTAGAAAGTGACACAAAAATGTTGGCTTGGGAGGCAGGTAGACGCTGGGGAATTCGCGTTAACACAATCTCAGCAGGACCATTAGCAAGCCGAGCTGGTAAAGCCATTGGCTTTATCGAACGCATGGTTAGTTACTATGAAGACTGGGCTCCGATCCCTAACCCTATGGACGCTGAACAAGTAGGCGCTGCAGCAGCCTTTTTAGTTTCTCCTCTCGCTAGTGCGATCACAGGAGAAACTCTGTATGTCGATCATGGAGCAAATGTCATGGGCATTGGTCCAGAAATGCTACCTAAAGACGCGTAAGATTATTGTATGCCTGGTTACCAGCTGACCAGGCCTCAAGAATACCTAAGTCTTTTGCTGAAGGCGCCAAGAAGTCTGCCATAGCATGCATGTGTTCTGGCGCTGTTTGCATAACAATCTTAAAGTCTCCTTTTTCGAGTAATTCAATATCATTAACATCATCACCCGAAGCCATGATAAAGGGTTTTCCTCCACAGAAGCGTTGAACAGCTTCATCAATCGCTGCACCCTTGGAAACATGTTTTTGAATCAAAAACAAAATCCCTAAACGAAAGTCAAACGGCCAACGCATTACCTTCATAGAAAAATAATCCATTAGTTCTTTTTGCTCGGCCAACTTATAGGATAATTGTTTTATAACGTCAGCGGGACCAAAACACTTAGCTACAGCAAAGTCAGGATGTGGGTATATATCAGAAATAGAAGACGCATCTACTAATCTCGCTCTGCTTTCCGCAGTGGGGAAATATACCCGATCTAGCATAGTTCTCAGCTCTGTCTCTATATGACTTGAGCAACGGTACAAACGATCCTGATAAGAGGCTCCTGCTTCTATGAAGAAAATCACGGGTAAATCACCAATCCCTTTTTCTATACGTGTGATTAAATCAGAAGGGATGCTGAAGGAATAAACAAATTGTTGTAATTCTGAAGACCATAAAGACACGCCATTTTGACATCCTAATAAATAAGGAACAGCTAGCTCTTTCAATAAAGGCTGCGCATAGGCAAAAAATCGTCCTGTTATGAAACAAATTTTCCATCCCAACTCATGCATATTTTCCAAAGCTTTAATGACTTTAGGATCCAAACTATGGGCTGTATGTGTTATCGTCCCATCTATATCCGTAACTAGCAACTTATCCAAATCTGCGCTCCTTTAAAAACTTGGCTCTTATACATAATGATTTTTACTTCTAGCCTATCTATATTCTAAATTCTGAAGTGAGAGAGAAAACAAAGGGTTACTGAACGCCATGTTTGACATAGCATATTCTATACTTGCACGACTACTCCAAACACTATGCTTTTATACCGATGACTTAGCCTTTGCGGATCCCACTCAGGAAGTAGCTGAGTATCATGATATTATGCCTGGTAATATGAAAATCGAGCTTTGTAAAATGCTAGGTTCTCTCTTCTTCCTTCTTGCCGTCTTTGGTATTGGCGTTTGGTTATTCAAAAAGTACTTAAAATCAAGAGGAAGCATTTTATCAAACTCCTCAACAATCAAAATCTTAGATCGTAGATCTCTCACACAAAAAACGTGCATTTATATTATCCGTGTGGTCAATAAAACTCTTGTCATCGCTGAAACTGGAGATCACGTGACTTTACTTACAGAATTTCCTCCAAATACAGATCTCAATGAACTTATAGAGAGCACAAATAAAAAGAAAAATATATACCCAACATCAAAACTGATGGAAGAAATCTTACGCCCTAATAAGGAATTTTGTACTCAAGAAGTAGAATAACAATGGCTTTTATTGCTATTAAGTTATTTGTTTCTGTATACATGTGTGCCTTCCCAAATAGAGATATTGACGCTTTAAGATGATGGAAGGCTTCACCTCACTTTTTAGAAAAGGTAGTGAATAACAGATGAGCAATTGGACTTTAGATCATAATAATTTAATGAAGTTTTTGCAACGAGCTGACATGGTTCCCCTGTTAGAAAGAAACAGTGGTCTCACTTACATTAATATTAATGCTGGTGATAATGAGCTTCCACTATTTTTTGTTATTCGTAGTGAAGGAGAAGTCCTGCAACTCATTTGTTACCTTCCTTATCAGCTCTATCCCAATCAAAGAGACACAACAGCTCGGTTACTACATTTGTTAAATCGTGATATCGATATCCCTGGTTTTGGGATGGATGAGGAACAGGGATTAATTTTTTATCGTCTTGTTATTCCTTGTATTAGAAAAGAGATTAACGATGAGATCCTCCGCGTCTATATAGATACGATTAAAATCATCTGCGATAGCTTCTCTCATGCAATTGGTTTGATTTCCTCCGGAACGATGGACTTGGATGAATTGAAAAGACAGGCGGAGTTAGAAGAGAAGAACGAACAACAAGAGGAATAGGAGTGTCTACCCCCCCTTTCATTTTTTATGATACAGAGACAACGGGGACTCAAATAGACAAAGACCGCGTCATTGAAATTGCTGCTTATAACAGCTCTTCTGGTGAGTCATTTGTCTCCTATGTTAATCCAGAGATTCCCATTCCTGAGGATGCGTCCAAGATACATGGCATCTATCAAGATATGGTTGTGGATGCACCGAAATTTCCTGAGGTGTTCCAGCGATTTCGGGAGTTCTGTGGAGCTGATTGTATGCTAGTTGCGCATAACAATGACGGGTTTGACCTTCCCTTACTCAATAGGGAGTGTCAACGCCATAGCATTGCTCCTCTTTCCTTTCGTTCTATTGACTCGTTGAAGTGGGCAAAGAAATACCGTCCTGATTTACCTAAACATAATTTGCAGTACTTAAGACAGGTTTATGGCATTGAGGAGAATCGAGCACACAGGGCTTTGGATGACGTGCTGACTCTACATAAAGTTTTCTCTGCTCTCATAGGAGATCTCTCTTCCGAACAGGTATTTACTTTACTAAACGAAGCCCCTCCTCCTGCAGCTTTTCGTATGCCTTTTGGGAAACATGCCGGTAAATTAATTTCGGAAATTCCTGCTTCTTACATAGCGTGGTTGGAATCTTCTGATATTTTACAATCTCCTGATAACCAGGCGCTAAAAGAAGCAATCCTCAGTTTAAAAAATAAGGTTTCTTAAATCATTTTCTCATGAATCTTTCTGCTGCTTTTTCTCCATGTCCTAATGATATTTTTTTATTCTGGGCTTTTTTACAGCGGCTTGAAGGATTCCCCATTTTCACAGAGATGTTTATTACCGATATATCTCGGTTGAATAAAATTGCTCTTGATCATGAAAGCGATTTGATAAAAACCTCAGCAGCCTTGTTCCCTGCTCTGCAAGACCACTATGACATACTACCCGTTGGGAATATTTTGGGTTATGGAGTGGGACCATTGCTCTTTAGCCACAGGGAAGAGCGTAAAATAGATATTATCGCGACTCCTGGAGAAACAACTACAGCTCATACCTTATGCCGTATGTTTTACCCTGAGGCACGGCTGGTACCTATGCTCTATCATGAGATTATTCCAGCTATCCTACAAAAAAAAGTCTCCGCAGGCGTTGTAATTCATGAAGAGCGATTTATTTCTCATAAAGATCTTGTTCTTATCTGTGACTTAGGAACTGCCTGGGAACAAGCTACAAACCTCCCTCTTCCTTTGGGATGTTTACTGGCTTCTAAGCAATTATCCGATGACCAAAAACAAATATACGCCTCTTCTATACACCGATCCTTAACTGTTGCCATGCAAAATCGCGATGCCGCAGCACAAACAGCTTTGGAATATTCTCGACAAAATAATCTATCGATGGTGCACCGTTTTATCGATGTCTATATTAATGAAGAAACTTTCTCCCTTTCTCAAAAAGGAGAACAGGCGTTAGAAACTCTATGGTCCTATAGTCTCAATGCCAAAATCAAATAGGCTCCTACTGATTGCCGCAGATACAAGTGAAGTAGAGGGACTTGTACAAGCTCTTCCCTTTCAAAAATACACAGCTGGACTACAGCGGTGTGTAGATCCTAACTTCTCTCAATTAGATTTACTTATATTACCTGAATGGGGAGCTTGTGGAGTAGAAAAGGGACTGTCAAAAATAGATACAAAATACACACACTGGATCAATATAGGCTTTGCAGGGTGTTGCACCCCTCATACCCCTTTGGGAAAGTGCTTCACAATTCATTCGGTACAACAGCTCAGTCAACAAGAGCCTACACTTCTATCCCCCCTGCCAACTTTAGCTCTCAAGCCCCTTCCCCGACTCCCTGCTTATCCTCTTGTCACTTCGACCGTTCCCTATACCTTTGGGTTTCACAATACATATCGACTTGTCGATATGGAGGGCTACCCCATTGCACAAGCAGCCAAGAAACAAGCCGTCCCTTGTTCCATGATCAAGATCACCTCTGACTACACCCTGTCTTCTGATAGAGGATTTTTGACTACGCAAAAATTCTGGTTATCACAAAAATTAGCAGCCACAGTGATCTCCATCTTACATGGAATGCAAAAATATATTCTTAATACAAAAGAATACCTAGAGAAATAGCTAGTCAACACTGGAGGCTCTTTCCCTAATGAAATCTCAGAACCGCCTTAACAAATGGAATATTATGAAAATACTTTTTTTAATTGTATTAGCAGGATCAGTCATCATCGGCGGACTTTCATCTCTTTGGTTAGGTGATGACAACATAGTAGAAGAAATTTGTGAAGATATTATCGAAAAAGAAACGGGTCAACTCATTGATCTGACTCCAGAATCTCCAGAAAAAGAACACCATCACATTCTCTAATATGCTTGGCTTATGAGAGGGATAAACAGGAGGGTATATCCCCTCCTGATTGGAACCCCTTGATCTTTCAATCCAACAACTAATTTAATGATACTGTTGGATAAAGAAAGTCTCGATTAGCGGATAGCTCCCACATTCTCTGAAACTGAGGACATATTGCAAGTAGTTCTTCTTTTGATCCTGTTGCAATAAGATTCCCTTTTTCAAGATATAAAATCTTATCCACAAATTCTAGAGTGGATAGTTTGTGCGCAATGATAATTTGCGTGCACTGCCCTTTGATACCACTGATAATCTCTTTAATGTAATTTTCACTGATAGGGTCTAAAAAAGAAGTTGCTTCATCTAAAATTAAAATAGAAGTTTTCCTTAATAAAGCGCGTGCAATAGTAAGGCGTTGTTTTTGTCCCCCGGATAAGTTCTTACCAGCCTCTTCCAAAAAGGTGTGAATACCATTAGGCATGGTTCGTACAAACTCATACGCATGCGCCTGTTTTAATGCATCAATCACCTCTTGTTCAGAAAACTCTCCTCCACATGTAAGGTTATTCCAAACCGTATCATAGAATAAAAACGGAGACTGTAATACACAGGCAATGTGCCCACGCAAAGAATCCTTGCTGTACTGCGTAATTGGGCATGAATCCAATATAATTTGCCCTTGTGATGCATCATATAAACGAGGAAGCATTTTAATTAATGTCGTCTTCCCTGATCCTGTAGGACCTACAATACCAATAGCCTCTCCTTTCTTAATAGAGAATGTGATATCGTTCAAAACAGGATGTTCGTTCTCATAAGAAAACGACACATGATTGAATTGTATAGATTGTTGCAACCCTGTAAACGTCAGTTCTCCTTGTGCATCGGAGAGCAA
>CALGBW010000034.1 GCA_937884635.1 uncultured Chlamydiaceae bacterium | reverse complement strand
AGGACGGATTTGCCTATCCTTCACCCTACACGCTTGCACAGGAACAACCGATCTCCTGCCTGCCTGCCCTCCTGCGTCACTCCATCGCTCAAACAAACTGCGCCGGTGCAGGAATATCCGCCTGCTGTCCATCTCCTACGCTCCATGCCTCGGATTAGGTCCCGACTTACCCTGGGACGACGATCGTTGCCCAGGAATCCTTATGCTTTCGGTGGACCGGATTCTCACCGGTCTTTTCGCTACTCATACCAACATTCTCACTTCCCACAAGTCCACCGGTCCTTCCAGACCGACTTCAGCCCTGTGGGAACGCTCCCCTACCCCACGACTTACGTCGTAGCCACAGCTTCGGTTCCGTACTTTAGCCCCGGAAATCTTCGGCGCAGGTTCTCTCGACCAGTGAGCTATTACGCACTCTTTGAATGGTGGCTGCTTCTGAGCCAACATCCTGGTTGTTTAGGAGAACCCACATCCTTCTCCACTTAGTACGGCATTTGGGACCTTAGCTGGTGGTCTGGGCTGTTTCCCTTTTGACCACGGATCTTATCACTCGTAGTCTGACTCCCAAGCTCTGCAGCATAACCATTCGGAGTTTGACAGGGTTCGGTAACCTTTACGGCCCCTAGCCCGATCAGTGCTCTACCGCCTATGCTTACTACTTGAGGCTAGCCCTAAAGCTATTTCGGGGAGAACCAGCTATCTCCGCGTTCGATTGGAATTTCACCTCTACCCACATCTCATCCTAAAGCTTTTCAACGCTCACAGGTTCGGTCCTCCACGCAATTTTACCTGCGCTTCAACCTG
This sequence comes from uncultured Chlamydiaceae bacterium, assembly GCA_937884635.1. Taxonomy (GTDB): domain Bacteria; phylum Chlamydiota; class Chlamydiia; order Chlamydiales; family Chlamydiaceae; genus Chlamydia. The sequence continues at coordinate 1,623 of CALGBW010000034.1, read as the reverse complement.
GACATGGGTAGATCACTGCGGTTTCGGGTCTACGTACAGCGACTGAACGCCCTGTTCAGACTCGCTTTCGCTGCGGCTCCGCGTCTTCCGCTTAACCTCGCCACTGCACGTAACTCGTTGGTTCATTCTTCAATAGGCACGCCGTCGCTTCCGCTCCGACTGCTTGTAGACATACGGTTTCAGGTTCTCTTTCACTCCCCTCCCGGGGTTCTTTTCACCTTTCCCTCACGGTACTATGCGCTATCGGTCGCCATTCAGTGTTTAGCCTTGGAGGGTGGTCCCCCCTGCTTCCCGCAAGATTCCTCGTGCCTCGCGGTACTCTGGATACCTACTGTACGTTCCGCCTTTAACATACGGGGCTTTCACCCTCTATGGCGGGCCTTTCCAGACCCTTCTGATAGACTTCGCGTTCCTGATGTAGGTCCTCAACCCCACAGAGCCGTAGCTCCATGGTTTGGGCTCTGCCCTCTTCGCTCGCCGCTACTGTGGGCATCTCGTTTGATTTCTCTTCCTCCGGGTACTTAGATGTTTCAGTTCCCCGGGTTCCCTTCCTTTCGGATGACAGCCCATGACGGCTGCCGGGTTTCCCCATTCGGACATCCACGGATCAATACTTGCTTGCAGTTCCCCGTGGCTTTTCGCAGCTTACCGCGTCCTTCGTCGGCTGATGGCGCCTAGGCATCCGCCGTATGCCCTTAGTAGCTTGACTTTTCAGCTACTAGGTAATACTTGGTATTCCTAGTTCTCGTTTTGTTTCTCAATGTTTGCACATTTAAGAGGTCCAGTCACTCTCGTGACTGGCTGCCAGATGGTCTCATCTTCCATCTGGTATTTTTGTTTTCTTCTGTAACAACTATCTTTCCATTATCATATTTACAGCTTTTGATATGAGAATAATCAAGAAAACTGTCAGGAAGGATAAAATCGCCATTCTCATTCAGTTCAAAAGATGTTGAGCGCAATTCAACACATCCGTTGATAAGATATGTCAATTCATTATCATTGATCTCAAAGATTACACACCATTCTGCCCCTTTTTCAGCCCAAGAACCAGTTAATTCCTTATATCTCATATCTGTCTCCTTTTTAGTATTATCTTCCACGACAAAACCTTTTTCGATTATTTGTTCTGTAGTATTAGATATTCGTGGATTAGCATTATATTGACTACAGCCACATAAGAACAAAGAAAGTACACCGACTAACATTATTTTTTTCATACACCAGTACCTTTGTAAATCCAATTGCTAAATGTTATCTCATAATCTATAGAGTCATTATATCAAAATGCAAAGAAAAAGTCAATCACATGAAAAGTAAAGCCTTATCCCCAGATCACACAGGGATAAGACCTTTCCTCAATAGGTTATATGTGATTACTCCTGAACTTCACGCATCAGAGCCACCCCGTCCTTAAAGCCGACCTTGTAAGCGACTCTCATTTCGGCAGCGGCAGTATCGCTCACACAGTCAAGGAGCTTGTGGAATACATCAATCTGCTCCTCACTTAGCGAATTTTCAAACGGTATGCAGAGTTTGTTGAACTCGTCCGAGAACTCAGCAGCGTGAATATCACCCTGGCGATAGTTGTAAAGTGCATCGATCATCATAATCCGTCCTTTC
>CALGBW010000033.1 GCA_937884635.1 uncultured Chlamydiaceae bacterium | reverse complement strand
ACCCACAGGAGGAGGTTCAGCACCTACTTAACAGTGGAAGAATCTCCCAGGAACAGTACAACGAAGCTGTGCAGAAAGCGCAGATGCTTCAATCACTTCTAAAAAGATAGGCTTTATTTCTTGCAAGAATAAACTATATTATCACTTCTATTTTTACACTTCTAAAGGAGGACAATTATGTCAATTTCTACAGAAAACACAGGCATGTATATGCCAGTAGCTCCAGCTTATGGCGGTGGCGGATTCGGTGGTGGATTTGCTAATGGTGATGGCTGGTGGATTATTCTTCTATTCATTCTTCTAGGTGGATGGGGTGGAAGAGGTTACGGAGGCTCTGGCGCAGATCAGAACTATGTGCTAACTTCAGACTTCGCACAGATTGAGAGAAAGCTAGATGGAATCGCTAATGGAATCTGTGATTCATCATACGCAAACGCACAGCTTATCAATGGCCTAGGAACAAACCTAGCAACACAGGGCTTCGAGACAAGAACAGCAATCGGTAACGTACAGACACAGATTTCAAACTGTTGCTGTGATGTTAAGGGACTCGTTAAGGATGTGAACCTAAGTATGGCGCAGAATCATAATGCGACACAGAACGCTATCTACACATCTTCAAGAGACATCATCGACAATCAGACAGCAGGCACTAGAGCAATCCTAGATGAACTAAGAGCACAGGCTATCGAGCAGAAGAATACACGTATCGCTGAGCTAGAGCGTGAGCTTCAGATGGCTAACCTTGCAGCTTCTCAGAACGCACAGACTGCAGCACTTATTGCTGATAACTGCGCACAGACTGCGAAGCTTCAGCCTACACCAGTTCCTGCGTATGTTGTTCAGAATCCTAACTGTTGTTACAACGCATGCGGATGCGGTTGCTAGTTTCTAGGAGGTAAGTTATGGCTACAGAGTTTGTATATAACGATATTCAGCTTGTAGAAGCGAATAACAGCGTTCTATTGTACGATTCTATTCCTTGTAAAAGCGGACAAGTAATACACAGGAATGGCGCAGGTGTTCTAACTCTTAAGGGCAAAACTAATCAGTGTTATGCACAGTATCAGGTTACATTCAACGGAAATATCGCACTTCCTGCAGATGGAACGCCAGGGGCTATTAGTATAGCTCTTGCACTAGAAGGTGAACCTCTGCAGACATCAAGAGCGATTTTCAACGCGTATTCGGTTGATGTTTATGGCAATGTAACATCAACAGCAATTATTAAGGTTCCTAAGTGTTGTTGCTTCTCGTTGTCAGTAAGGAATACTTCTGGAGTTCCAATCAACGTGCAGAATGCTAACCTGACAATCAGCAGAATTGCCTAGAAAGGAGGAAGATCATGAAGAAACTTTACGAATTAAAAGAGAAGCTCATGCGTGAGCTCGAAGAACTGTCTATGCAGGACACCATGAATATGAGCACTCTTGATACAATTGATAAGCTATCACATACCATCAAAAACCTATGCAAGATTATCGAGGATGCTGAAGGTGGTAGCTATTCAAGAGCTTATAGTTATGATGATATGAGACACAGACAAATGGATCTAAATTATCCTGAAGCCAGTTATGGAATGATGCCATACAGCTACGATGATAGAGGAAGAGGTTCACAGGCTCAGCGTGATTCTATGGGGCGTTATTCTTCTAGAGGCTATTCACGTAACGGAATGGCTGACAACATTAGAAGTTTAATGGCAGAAGCTCCAGATGACAGAACTAGACAAGACCTGCAGAGGATTATGGATAGACTATAAAAAGCAATTACATAAATCTCTCTGATATAATCACTTCCGTGAAACTGTGTAGGTTTTCATAATAGTTCCTTTCCAATTCAATGATGTTGCAAAAAAGAGGGTGGAAACACCTTCTTTTTTGTTGACTGCGTACTTTTAACACCTATTTAACACCAAAGGCGGAAAAGAAAAGGGGAATATATGGAATAAATGGGAATAGCATTTAACAC
>CALGBW010000032.1 GCA_937884635.1 uncultured Chlamydiaceae bacterium | reverse complement strand
CAGGTCTGCGACGTCTTCTGGTCGCGCAGGAACGCGAGCGCAAGTTCGCTGTCGGTGAAGATCATCGTGAAGAGGACCTTGCCGCTGATCGAGCCGATGACGGTGTCGAGCTCGCAGGTGACCTTCTTTCCGAGGCCCTTGAGGAGTTCCCACATCTCCCTGATCGTCCTTCCGATGCGGCACTTGGCGTCAGTCTTCATGACGGGCCTCCTGTGCGGCTTCCGGCGCGTCCCCGCATAGGGGAGGTCGTGCTTCTTCGCGCTGAAGAGACCGTCCGCGATCCATCCGTAGAGGGTGCTCTTCGCGTACTTCCCGAAGATCTCCGGGTTGGCGGCCTTCACGGCCATCGGGGACTGCCCGTTCTTCACGCAGGGGGAGAGTACCGCGTTCATCTTCGCGACCGTCTCCTCGTCCGGGTGGACGCCCGTGCGCGAGAGGTGCAGTTCAGTCTCGTACTGGGCCTGGGCGACGGACGCGATGTAGAACTTCTTCTTGAGTGCGCACTCGCGCTCCTTTTCACACCCGTTGCAGACGAACGGGGGCCTTGCAAGCCGCGGGCAGGACGCCTCGCGGAAGTTCGGGCACGACTTGAAGCACTTCGGCGCGTTCTTCGCGAGGCGTTCCCCGAAGCCGGAGAAGACCTTGCGCACGCACTCGTCGAAGTGGGCGCAGAGCCTGTTCGAGCATCCGTAGCGCTTGTCGCTCTCGATGCGCCTGTTCAGCAGCTCGCGGGCGATCGTCGACTCGTTTCTCCCGAGGTCCTTCGCGATCCGCGCGACGGGCCATCCGCATCCGGTCAGGAACTCGATCCGGTTCCTTTCCTGCAGTTTCATCTGTTTCATTTTTGTTTCTCCTTGGTTGTTGTCCGGCCTGAAGCCGGAAGCACCCGCTCCCGGCCCTTGGTCGGAAGGCGCGATTCTACCAAGGGGATGCGGCAGTCCGGAAGTAAACGCGGCCTCCCTTCCCGGGAAGGGAGGGGGAGTTGAACCCCCTATGTCGACCAAGCCCAATCTTTATCAGGTTCAACTGCAAGGATTCCCTGCATTCACTTCTGGAATCTACATTATCAAACTATTTTCACTTTCCTTCATTTTCCCCCTTGCGCACCGCACGTGAAAAGTGATATACTATGCACTCGTTCACCTTTAGGGGTTGAACGTTGATCTTTGAAAACCGGAAGTTGGAAATTAAAGAGAATTACAACTCGTATAACGAGATCGGATGGAGAAATCCATCCTGAGCGAGGAAAAATTTCTTGCTAAGCGTATACGGGCGCACGACGGATGCCTTGGCATCGGTAGGCTATGAAGGACGCGGAAGACTGCGATAAGCTTCGGGGAGCCGTCAACAGGCTTTGATCCGGAGATCTCCGAATGGGGCAACCCGGCCGCCTTCACCGGCGGTCATCCATGGATGAATTCATAGTCCGTGGAAGCGACACTCAGGGAAGTGAAACATCTCAGTACCTGAAGGAGAAGAAATCAAACGACATTGCGTGAGTAGTGGCGAGCGAAAGCGCAGGAGCCCAAACCGTGAAGCTTGCTTCGCGGGGTTGCGGGACCAGGACGTGGTACAGGAACGGATAGGCAAACCTTCTGGAAAGAAGGGCCATAGCGGGTGACAGCCCCTTAGCCGAAATCCCGACCGGACCTACTGGCATCCCAATTAGGACGGTGCACGTGAAACGCCGTCTGAATCCGGGGGGACCACCCTCCAAGGCTGAATACTAACCGATGACCGATAGTGAACGAGTACCGCGAGGGAAAGGCGAAAAGAACCGCTGCTAGCGGAGTGAAACAGACCTGAAATCGTGCGTCCACAAGCTATGGAAGCGTCATTCGTGACGCGACCGTTTGCCTTTTGCATAATGAGTCCGCGAGTCAACGTAGCGAGCGAGGCTAACCGAAAGGGGAGCCGAAGCGAAAGCGAGTCCGAACAGGGCGATCCCAGTTCGTTGCGTTGGACCCGAAGCCCATGCGAGCTATCCTTGGACAGCGTGAAGCTTCCGTAACAGGGAGTGGAGGTGCGAACGAGTGACCGTTGAAAAGGTCTTCGATGAGCTGAGGATAGGAGCGAAAGACTTATCAAGCTGGGTAATAGCTGGTTCTCTCCGAAATGCCTTTAGGGGCAGCCTCGGACAATACTTCCAGCGGGTGTAGAGCACTGATCGATCTAGGGTCCCTACCGGGATACCGAAGTCCGTCAAACTCCGAAGACCGCTGCGATTGCATATCCGGGAGTGAGACAGTGGGGGCTAAGCTTCATTGTCGAAAGGGAAACAGCCCAAGACCGCCGAATAAGGTCCCAAATCGACGTTAAGTCACTAAGGCAGTGAGGTCTCTCAGACAGGTAGGATGTTGGCTTAGAGGCAGCCATCATTTAAACAGTGCGTAACAGCTGACTACTCGAGAGACCCCGCGCCGAAAATGATCGGGAGTCAAACGTCGAACCGAATTCGCGGGCCGTTCCTCACGGAACGACGGTAGGAGAGCGTAGTACGCAGCGTCGAAGCGGTGCGCGGAAGCGGCCGTGGAGCGCGTACTAGTGATTATGCGGACATGAGTAACGAAAAACCGGGTGAAAATCCCGGTCGCCGGAATCCCAAGGCTTCCCGGGGCAGGTTCGTCCGCCCGGGGTCAGTCGGCACCTAAGGCGAGGCCGAAAGGCGTAGTCGATGGACAGCAGGTCAACATTCCTGCACTGGCGGGGGTTTAAGATTGGTTTGGAGAAGGACAGTGACGGGGGTCAATGGTTATCCCCTGGGGCTCGGGGCAACCGAGTTTCCGAGCTTCCGGTTCGCCGGGGGCAAGGCCATGCGTCCACGCTTCCCAGAAAAGACCTTTCGTATTAACCCGCATCCCGTACCAAAACCGACACAGGTGGGAGGGTACAAAGATACCAAGGCGCGCGAGAGAAACCTCGTTAAGGAACTCGGCAACATAGCCCCGTAACTTCGGGAGAAGGGGTCCTCCAGGGCAATGCCTGGAGGGGCACTAAATGGGCCCATGCGACTGTTTAACAAAAACATAGCACTCTGCGAACACGCAAGTGGATGTATAGAGTGTGACACGTGACCAATGCGGAAAGGTCAAGGCAAGGGGTCAGCCGCAAGGCGAAGCTCCGAACCAAAGCCCCCGTGAATGTCGGCCGTAACTATAACGGTCCTAAGGTAGCGAAATTCCTTGTCGGGCAAGTTCCGACCTGCACGAATCGTGTAACGCTGTGGGCGCTGTCTCAACGAGGATCTCGGTGAAGTTGTAATGCCGGTGAAAATGCCGGATACCCGCAGAAGGACGGAAAGACCCCATGAACCTTTACTGTATCCTGGTACTGGATTCTGGTCGCTTGTATGTAGCATAGCCGGGAGGCTTGGAAGCGTGCTCGTCAGGGCATGTGGAGCCGAAACGTGAAATACCGGTTTCAGACGGGCGGAGTTCTAACCCTGAGCTGTCATCCAGCCAGGGAACAATGCCAGGGGGTCAGTTTGACTGGGGCGGTTTCCTCCCAAACAGTAACGGAGGAGTTCGAAGGTCCACTCAGCACGGTCGGCAATCGTGCCAGAGAGCGCAAGGGTAGAAGTGGGCCTCACTGCGAGACGGACACGTCGAGCAGACGCGAAAGCGGGACCTAGTGATCCGGCGGTCGCTTGTGGAAGCGCCGTCGCTCAACGGATAAAAGGTACTCTGGGGATAACAGGCTGATCGCGGCCGAGAGTTCACATCGACGCCGCGGTTTGGCACCTCGATGTCGGCTCTTCGCATCCTGGGGCTGGAGAAGGTCCCAAGGGTTTGGCTGTTCGCCAATTAAAGCGGTACGCGAGCTGGGTTCAAAACGTCGTGAGACAGTTTGGTCTCTATCCTTCGTGGGCGCAGGATACTTGAAAGGAGCTGTTCCTAGTACGAGAGGACCGGAATGGACGAACCAATGGTGTATCGGTTGTTTTGCCAAAAGCATAGCCGAGTAGCTACGTTCGGAAAGGATAAGCATTGAAAGCATCTAAATGCCAAGCCTCCCTTAAGATAAGGTATCCCAATGAGACTCCATGTAGACTACGTGGTTGATAGGTTAGAAGTGTAAGCATAGTAATATGTTCAGCTGACTAATACTAATAAGTCCAAAGACTTGGTTTTTATCAATAAGGAGAGCCGAAAGGCTTTCTGGTTGGAGATAAGAAGAGAAGTGCGAGTTAAACTAAAGACAGTTTTTAAACGTCTATTAGTATACGTGAATAGCGTTACCAGGACTAGCTTGGTGGTAATAGAGGGAGGGGTACACCTGAAACCATTCCGAACTCAGAAGTTAAGCCTCCGATCGCTGATGGTACTATACACAAGAGTATGGGAGAGTAAGTCATCGCCAAGCATTTCATAATAGAAGATCTCAGCATAAGCTGAATATAGGGAGGACAGATACTATTCTGAGCCTCCTTTTTTTTGCTCTTGCATAGGATTGTAAAAAAAATCCTATTATTCTAAATTGCAATCATGAAAAAGAAGCCCGTGAAAGTTCTTCCTGAAGAAGTAGCTTTATTGAAAAAGTTACGAGATAAAGCTCTGGTTGAGGAAGAGAAGAAAAAACGCAAGCAGTGGATTCAGAAGCTCATGGCTGCAGACGAAGCCGTTCGGGATGTTCCTGTTTCTACGGAAGTTTTGGATCCCAAAGAAGTATTCCAAAAGATAGCTGAAAGGCTTGTGGAAGAGGGTTTTTAACGAAAAATAAGCAAGTTCTATCTAGAAACTATTTAATAGGGTTTCTAAAGCTAAAGATCTGGATCCTTTTAAGAGGACTACATCCCCCTTTTTTATTACCTGTTTTAATGTTCCTTCTAGTGTCTGTTTCTTTGTATGGAAGATTATCTGACAGCTAGATGTGTTGGGTAACATTGGTTGAATGGGTAGCCATTTTTCTCCAACAAAAAAGATAGTATGCGCTTTATGTATTGCTTTAAGAGCAACGATAGAGTGTCCTTCTTCGGAATAACTTCCTAGATCTGCCATATGACCTAAGATGAGAATAACTTTTCCTCCTTCAGAAGGTTGAGGAAGATGATCCAGTGCTGCTAGCATTGCCTCAGGGCATGCATTATATGTATCGTTAATGATTTGGATGCCATTGTGTAAGCTATGTTCAAAGCGCATGGGAGGGAGGCGTAACTGTGAAAGGACAGATAACATACGCTCTAAAGGCACATTCACAGCCCATCCCAATGTAAGGGCTATAAGAAAATTCTGATAAGCAGGTTGATAGGGAAAAGACACTTGAAGGTCAATCTCCCCATCTGGTGTATGCACCTCTACATAATCAGGGTGAATGGCTTTGTAAAAGAAGTCAGCAAAGGGAGTAGAAAAGGAAAAAGAGATTTGCTCTGCCTGAGGATTTTGTTGGATAAAGTAGTCATACCAAGCAGAGTCTTTGGGTAGAATCTGCAGCTGACTGTGTTTTAATAAGAGGCCTTTTTCTTCTGCGATACCCTGAGTTTGATTAGGGAAACGTGTGACATGTTGATGAGCAATGTTTGTGATAACAGCTATATCAGGAGAGACTACTTTTAATAGATTCTGTACATTGCCCGGCTCAGATGTAGCCATTTCTAATAAAAGAAAGTCCTCGTTGCCATCAGCCATTAGAATACTAAGCGGAACTGTTAGTTGTGAATTATAGCTCTTTGGTGATGCGAAGCATGTGTATTCTGTAGAAAGTAGCGAGGTTGCGAATCCTTTGGTCGAGGTTTTACCTAGAGATCCAGTGATTCCAATGATATGACCTTGGAATAAATTCGCTTTATTTTCTCCTGCTAGTCTTAAAGCTTGAATAGGGTCTGGAACGCGAATCAAAGTCATTCCAAAATCATTTCCTGTATAGTTTTGGGAAACAATGGCAGCCACTGCACCAGCCTTTGCAGCATCTTGTAAAAAAGTATGACCATCCACTTGTTCTCCGGGAAGAGCAAAGAAAAGATCGCCAGGAAGGACCTGTCGGCTATCTATTGCAACGCCTGAAATATAGACCAAGGAAGTGGGAAGTTCTATATCTAGTAGTAAATCTGCCCAATCTCGCAATAGGATGGGTTTCATAGTCTTTTCCTTCTGGTGCGGCTATAGTTACGAATTCTGTCTATTTTAGAGGGAAATAAATCCCAACAACTCTTTTTTTATGTTAAGGGGAGTTTGTTTTCAACAAATCTCCCTTCGAGAATTTTTAGGTGAGGTTTATTTGTTACTAAACTTTGCCGCTCTAAGTCATATTGTAGGAATGGTTGTGTGTTATGGATAATGTTTTCTACTGACTAGAAATGCTATTTGGATTAAACTGGGCGCCTGTGGTGGCATAGCCAAGCGGTAAGGCCGAGGCCTGCAAAGCCTCTATCCCCGGTTCGATTCCGGGTGCCACCTTCTTATTTTAAGTTGTTGTGATCTAAAAAATGACTTGGTAGTGTGAGGTCTGAATCTCGCACAGGAAGTTATATGTTAGATCAGGGACCTTTCCTTTCTTTTTCCGTTCGGAAACTTCTTGCAGGCATTGATATTGCTTATCAAAGTATAAAAGGCTCTTACGGTTTAAATCCCCCCTCTTCATTTTTGTCTGAGAGAGGTGTCTCACGCTTAGAACGTATTTCTTTATCAGATTCTTATGAAGCTTTAGGTATTTCCTTTGCTCGATCTTTAGCTGAACGCGTGCAAAAAAAACATGGGGATGGCGTTAGTACAGCTCTTCTGTTATTGCATGCGATAGTCAAAGAGAGCATCGCCTCTATAGAGGAAGGGATGTCTCGATATGATTTGTGTTTAGCCCTCCGTGAACATGCAGAGAAATTACTACAGGAGTTAGCGAATAGCTCTTGGAAGGTTAAGGATATTTCTAGGATGCATGGAATTCTAAAGACAAGTTTACCCTTTCCAGAAATAGTTGAAAGGGTGGAGAAGGCCTTATCTCTAACGGGAGCGAAAGGGTTTTTAACCTTAGTAGAGGGAACAGAGCCTATTAGGGTAGTTCCTGGTTTGCGATTGCCCGTAGGCTATTTATCTCCGCACTTTGCTGCACAGAATGCAGAACGCACGATTTGTCTTGTTCATCCTAAGATTTTTGTTACGGATCAAAAAATTTCTTCTTCGTTTCATTTATTGCCATTATTAAAAAGTGTTTTTAAGTCTGAAGAACATTTAGTGATTTTTTGTCGTGATATAGACCCTGATACCTTGGCTACTTTGGTAATAAATAGATTAGAAGATCTAGTTAAAGTATCTGTTGTCTGTGATCCTAGAGGGGATTCTGGATTAGAAGATATTGCTTTGTTCACAGGAACAAGTGTGTATTCTCAACCTTTTTCTCCTACCTCTCCTCAGCCGGAATACAGTGCTTTGGGACATTGTTCGTATGTAGAGATCTCTCAGACACAAACTGTTTTGGTGGAAGGGGGGTATGTCCCTGAAGTGTTGAATTTACGAGTTCATCAAATAGAAGAGCAATTACGTACGAAGGCAACAGCGGAAGAACGTTCTCGTTTTGTAGAAAGAAAAGATGCTTTACAAAGGACTACAGGGGTCATTCCTATTCAGAAAGAGGAGAGAACTCTTTATACCTTAGCATGTAAGGTGGTTGACTCCAGCTTACAAGAGGGCTATGTATTGGGAGGGGGTGTAGCCCTATTTCAAGCGGCGCGTACATTGATAGTCACAGAGGGAGATTCTATAGAGGTAATGGAGGCTGCACGCATTTTACAAAAAGCTTGTAAGACTCCTATTAAAGAATTGGCACATACCGTTGGTTTAGAAGCAGAAATGGTGTTATCAAAATTAGCTTCAGGCCCATCGTCTTTAGGATTGAATATTGCATCAAAACAGATAGAGGATATGGTAGTAGTCGGGATTTTAGATCCTTTAGCAAGGATAAGAGATATTTTCTCTTATGCTTTAGATGCAGCGCAGCGTATTCTTTCTTCAGAAGTATTGCTTAGTACAAAAGAAAACATGTAGTGTATTTGTTTTTTTTTTTTTTGAAGGAATATATGCAAAAACCTCCTTCCGCTTACCGTGTTTTACATATTTCGGATATTCACTTCTGCTTGTTCCCTAACCAGTTACGTGCTTGTTTTAGTAAACGTATGAAAGCACTGGTGCGGTTGTTCTTCGGAGGTGCTCCTTTTCATGCTTTTTCCTTGCTAACAAGGTTTCCACAGTTTGTTAAAACACTAGATATTGATGCTATTTGTATTACCGGGGATTTGTCTTTGACAGCTTTGGAAAGCGAGTTTTCTCAAGCCCATGCTTTTGTCCAAAGTTTAAGGAAAGAAGCTCCTGTTTACCTTCTCCCGGGGAATCATGACGTGTATACTAGGAAGGCTTTTAACCAAGGAACATTTTATCAGTATTTTCCTAATCCTACTTTGCAGCAAAGGCGTGTTGCCCTGTACCATTTAACAACGGATTGGGATTTGGTCTTACTAGATTGTTCTTGCTTGAATGGGTGGTTTGAAGCACATGGACAGGTATTTGAAGAGCAGATGCAGGTATTTCATCAGGTTATGCAGGGGATACCTTTTGATAAACAAGTTATCGTTGCGAATCACTACCCTTTATTCTCTACCAAGAGAGAGTTTCATGACTTACTGAATCGGGAAGCCTTACAGGAGGGATTGAAGCAATATGATACTATCAAGATGTATCTACATGGTCATGACCATCATGCAGAAATTGCTTTTTTCAGAAAGATTCCTGTGATCAACAGCGGTTCTCTATCATTACTATCCAATGCTAAAGGTTGTGTTATTGATCTTTATCCTAAAGGGTTTGAAGTCTACACCTTAGTTTTGGAAAACCTAAATGACGCCGATTCCCCTTTAAAAGGGCATCTGGATCCTGTTTTGTCACTTAATTAATGACTGTTTTTTTGTATTACGTATGGGTGCTGTTTTTTTCTCCGCTTTTTTATTAGGTCTATATTTAACTCGTTGGATGATTCCTTATTTGAAACGAGTTGGGTTTTTAGATCAGATTCATAAGGAATATTGTGAAAAGTTAGAACAGCTGCATCAAGGGAAAGAACATGTTCCTACCGGAGGAGGGGTGGTGTTTCTTATTTCTCTCCCCATCATGATTCTATTATGGATGTCTTGGAATCAAGTTGTGACGTGGTTATTTGTTCTTCTATCTTGTTCTCTTGGGCTTTTGGGCTGGTTTGATGATAGGATTAAGATAAAAAAACAAAAAGGACATGGCGTCACTGCGAAGCAGAAGTTTTGTTTTCAGGTTGTCATTGCTTTGTGTATCGTAATTGCCCTATTTGCATTTTGCCTCCCTCCTCAGGAGCGGTTTTCTTTATCTATTCCATTTACTACTTCTGTATCTTTAGCGGGTTCTCTATGGGGAAAGGCTTTTTGTATCCTACTTGCTACTGTAACTATTGTAGGGACGAGTAATGCTGTAAACCTAACAGATGGTTTAGATGGATTAGCAACAGGAACTGTTGGAGTTGCCTGTATCGCCTGTATGGGCATTGCTTATTTAAGTAATGGGCTCTCGCTATCTCGTGATGTCATGATTATCGCTACTTCCCTTCTAGGGTTATGCCTGAGTTTTTTTTGGTATAATAGTTCTCCAGCGCAAGTATTTATGGGGGATACGGGTTCTCTTCTTCTAGGCGGTGTATTAGGTTTGTGTTTTGTTTGTTTACGCTCTGAGCTCCTTCTCTTGATTATCGGAGGGATTTTTGTTGCTGAGGCAGGCTCAGTGATTTTACAGGTATTCAGTTGTAAAATACGTAAGAGACGTATTTTTTTATGCTCGCCCTTACATCATCATTATGAGTATAAGGGGCTTTCAGAGTCTAAAGTTGTATCACGATTTTGGATTATCAGTATTCTCTGCGCTATATTAGGATTACTAGCTAGTCATTCTGTTTTTTTCTGATTGGTCATTAGGAGGACATATATCAGCCCTTATAGGGTAGAGAGTTTGTTTTCTTGAATGATAATAGGTCTTGAGCTAACTTGTCCTTTTTTTGAATAAGATAGGAGATTGGGCAACGGAGGTCGTTCTTAATCTCCAAAGGACTGTATGAGAGAGCAGCGTATTATTGTTCTCGGCTCAGGAATATCAGGGAAATCAGTTGCTAGATTTCTATACGAAAGGGGAGATTATGTCATTGGTGTTGACAGTGCATTGGAGCCCCTTGTTTCTTGTGAGTACTTCCATGAGCGTTATCTCGAATCCTCACAAGAGTTTCCTGAAGATGTTTCCCTGTTAGTCAGGTCCCCTGGTATCAGAATGACACATAGTTGGGTTGTAGAAGCTCAACATAGGAGCATTCCCATTTATACAGATATACAGCTTGCTTTCCAAAGTCAGGAGTTTGCTCGTTTTCCTTCTGTAGGGATTACGGGATCTAATGGGAAAACGACAACTACATTATTTTTAACGCACTTATTTAAGTGTGCAGGGATCCCAGCTTTTGCTATGGGGAATATCGGCTTCCCTGTTCTAGATGGAATGAGAGAAGAGGGAGTTCGCGTTGTTGAGATTAGTTCGTTTCAGTTACAGAACGTCCATAGCTATTCTCCTGTGTTATCAGGGGGCATTATACTGAACCTTTCTGAGAATCACTTGGATTATCACGGGACGATGGATGATTATACCGCGGCGAAGTATAAGCTAGCACAGTATGTGCGTGATGGTAAAAACTTATGGGGTGGTGAGGGGGTTTCTATAGGGAATTCCTATTTACCGAAAGTCCATGAGTTATTTTCCCTCGTTAATACGCAATGTGCAGATCTCTTTTTATATACTCATGATATCTGTAATTATTGTGCTGCCTATGTTCTAGCAAATGAAGTAGTTTCTATAGATAAGGAAGTGTTCCTTTCTGCTATCAAGCTATTTAAAAAGCCTCCCCATCGTATAGAGTACTTGGGGGAAAAAGGTCTGGTGCATTATATCAACGATAGTAAGGCAACAACGGTTAGCTCGATCGAAAAGGCTTTGTTAGCGTTAGGGAAGCATGTCGTTCTAATCTTAGGAGGAAGAAACAAAGGAAGTAATTTTTCTTCTTTAATTCCTGTGTTGACAAAGACGGCAAAGTATATCATCGCTATGGGAGAATGCCGTGGGCAGATAGCTCAAGATCTGCTAGGTTTATTCCCTATTTCTTTAGCAAAAGATTTGCAAGAGGCTGTAGAAATAGCTCGATGTGTTGCAACGCCTGGAGATTCGGTTCTTTTTTCTCCTGGATGTGCGAGTTTCGATCAGTTTAAGAACTTTGAGGAAAGAGGAAATTGCTTTAAGCAGTTAGTCCAAGAGATGGAGCAATCATGAACCGCAGAGATACCATTATCATAGCGACCCTTGTTAATATGGCTTTGTTAGCTGTATTATTTACAACAGCTAAGCAGTCTCAAAGATCGCATGAGGTAGTGCTTCCTACTTTGCCTTCTAAATTAACTGAGATTGCTCACGTAGAAAAGGTTATAGAACGTGCTCCGGAAAAAGTGATCACCCCAGCTGTTCTAGAAACAGCGAAGCCTATCAGTCGATCTGAATTAGCTGCGCAGTTTATGGATAATGAGGTGAAGCCAAAGCCTGTACCAGTTATAGAGCCGACTCCACAACCAGAACCTGTAGCTCCTGTAGAAGCTCCGAAAGAAAAGGTCATTCAACAGCAAAAGGTAGAACAGCCAGGCTATACTACGGTGATTGTCAAGAAAGGAGACTTTTTAGAGAGAATTGCACGGGCTAATCATACAACAGTTGCTGTACTCATGCAGTTGAATGATTTGAGTACTACACAGCTAAAAATAGGACAGGTCATCAAAGTCCCTGTTTCTCAGAAACAGGAGGATCAGAAAACACAAGTCAAGGTTGCTAACCCAGACGATTACTATGTTGTGAAAGAAGGAGATAGTCCTTGGGCTATTGCTTTGCGAAATGGCATTCGTCTTGAGGATCTTTTGCAGCTGAATGGTTTAGATGAAAGCAAGGCCCGTAAATTAAGACCTGGAGATCGCTTGCGCATCCGATAATATGATCACCTTATGAAGTGGTTTGTTATTTCATGCCTTTTGGGAATTTTTTCCCTAGGTTTGGTTATGGTATTTGATACCTCTTCTGCAGAAGTTCTTGATAAGGCTCTGCCGTGGAGTACACATAAGGCTCTGGTACGTCAGCTTGCCTATCTTGCTCTTGGGATGAGCGCCTCCTCTTTGATTTATTTAGTAGGGTGGAAGGATTTTTTAAAAATCAGTCCGGCTCTTCTCGCCATTGCCACACTGGCATTGATTATTGTTCTTATTCCGGGGATGGGCATTTGTCGTAATGGCGCAAGACGTTGGTTAGGGATAGGGCAATTTACGATTCAACCTTCAGAGTTTGTGAAGTATCTTATCCCTTGTGTCGCTATAGAATATTTAGGATCAGGCACCTTATATAAAAAGACGTTTAGAAATTTCTTTTATTTGGTTGCATTGCTTTTCTTTCCTATTGCCCTCATTGCTATAGAACCTGATAACGGATCTGCAGTGGTCATAGCTTTTTCTTTGATTCCTGTATTTATTATGACAGCCGTTCCTTGGCGCTATTGGTTGTTACCCTTAGGTTGTATTTTCATTGCTGGTGGCGTGCTAGCATATCGATTGCCTTATGTACGCTATCGCCTGCATGTCTATCTTCATCCAGAATTAGATATCAAAGGGAGAGGGCATCAGCCGTATCAAGCGAAGATAGCCGCTGGATCAGGACGATTACTAGGAAAAGGACCAGGGAAAAGCCTACAGAAGCTGACATATCTGCCAGAAGCACAAAACGATTATATTGCAGCGATTTATGCAGAAGAATTTGGCTTTATTGGCATGTTGTTATTAATCTTTTTATATATGCTTTTTGTTTTATGTGGTTACATCATTGCCATGCGAGAGCGTTCTTTAGAAGGGGCTTCTTTGGCAATTGTTGTTACTATCATTATTGGGATGCAGGCCTTCATTAATTTAGGAGTGGTATCAGGCTTACTACCAAGTAAGGGAGTGAACTTGCCTTTTTTCAGCCAAGGTGGGTCATCTCTTATCGCAAATATGTGCGGTGTCTCTTTGCTTTTAAGGATATGTAATGAAAAAAGTACAAAAGATCATTCTGGCAGTTGGAGGGACAGGGGGACATATCATTCCAGCTCTAGCTACAAGAGAGGTTTTTCTTAAAGAGGGCGTTGAGGTTTTATTAGTAGGGAAGGGATTGCAGGACTCTTATCTTATTCCTGAAGGGGTATCTTTTTTAGAGGTTCCTTCTGGATTCCCTGTAACCGCACATCCTATCCGTGCGTACCGGCATACGAAAGATTTACTGGTTGGGTATATACGAGCATGCCGCGCTTTACGCTCTTTCCAACCAGATGCAGTGATAGGCTTTGGAAGCTATCATTCGCTGCCAGCTTTACTTGCAGCAAAAACATATGGGATCCCTTTATTTCTACATGAACAGAATATTGTTCCTGGGAAGGTTAATCAGCTGTTCTCTCGTTTTGCTCACGGGGTAGGTATTGCCTTTCCTCCAGCTCAACGTTATTTTTCAGGACATGTAAAAACGATACAGCTACCTAAACGGGATGTTCAAGAACCTCCTAAGCAAAGCTCTCATACTCCTAAGATCAGTATTATAGGAGGATCTCAGGGAGCGCGTATTTTAAATCAAATTGCACCTTTGTCACTCATATCGCTCAAATCTGATTATCCAAATTTGTATGTTCAGCATATTACCGGGCCTAAAGAGGATGATGAAGCAGTTGCTCGATTATATCAAAAAGAGAGGATAGCACACTGTGTAAAGCGGGTAGAAACAGATGTACTGTCTTTGTTACTCTCTTCTGATTTAGTCATTAGTAGGGCTGGAGCAACCATCATGGATGAATTACTCTGGGCAAAAATTCCTTCTATTATGATTCCTTACCCAGGGGCTTATGGACATCAGTTGGAGAATGCTAATTTCTTTGCTTATGAAGTAGGTGGGGGAGAGGTTATTGAACAGAAAGATCTTTCTAGTGCTACCCTGAGTCATAAGCTTAAGCATGCTTTATCTCCAGAGGTAATGCAAGCTAGACAAAATGCTTTAAAACGGTTTCATGAAAAACAAACAGCAAAATCCTTTTACCAGTTTGTTTGTGAAAGATTATAGTTCTTTTTATACAAGAAGAGTAACGGAGGAGAGACACAAGGTTTTACTTTGGTAGTGTGTCTGTAGAAAAAGTATGAGTGTAAGTAACAATGCAAGATGTTTTTGTGATCTTCAAGATTTCGAACGACCTTAAAGGTCGGGATGGGAACCCTCCTTCTGAATCTGATAGAAGACGAATGCAACGTATTCAGATATTAGCAAGTGCCTTGATGAAGTGGTTTGCAGAAGATACGCCTCCCATACAAGATAGCCAACAATCAAACCCAGAAGAGGGCCCCCCCCAGTAATAAAAGATTAGCTAAGCGGAATCTTTTGTAGTTTATCTTCTCAGATCATAATGAGGGAGTGTTCCTATGATAACCTTGTAGTGAGAATGGGAGGCTTTTCCCGTATGGGCCTATTCCTTTAGGAACAAGTGTCAACCTGTTCTTGTATGTATTTCGTAATTAGCTATTATTTAAGGTAAGTATAGATATGCCTTGAATCCATGTCAGGGCGTTTTATGGTCTTCAGCGAATGCTGGAGAAGGGTGTCTGACACGCCTGGTAAGGATAAAGGGGCAAAAGAGTCTAACCTCAAACCCCTGCAGTTTTAGCCTTAGGAGTCAGGAGTTAATGAAATCTCATTTCAGGAAGTAGCGGAATTGCAATACTATTTCATTGGTATCGGTGGTATAGGAATGAGCGCCCTTGCTCATATCCTACTTGATCGTGGTATGACTGTTTCTGGAAGCGATTTAGCTTCTAGTACAACTATCCAGCAACTGAAAGAAAAAGGTGCACAGTGTTTTCTGGGCCATAGCCGTGATCATGTTCCTACAGATGGCATTGTTGTATATGGATCAGGGATTTCCTCTGAGAATGAGGAGTATAAAGAGGCATTACGCCGGGGATTACCTTTGTTGCATAGAGCTGAATTGCTCTCTATGCTGATGAAGGACAATATTTCTATTTTAGTCTCCGGTAGCCACGGAAAGACTACAGTTACTTCACTGTTAGCCTGGATTTTTCAAAAGGCTGGGAAGGCTCCTTCATATGCGATTGGCGGACGGCTTCCTAATCATATGAATGGTTATGCTGGGGAAGGGGAATATTTTATTGCTGAAGCGGATGAGAGTGATGGTTCTCTTAAGCAATATTCCCCCCATGCTATTGTGGTTACCAATTTAGAAGATGAGCATGTACAGAATTTTGGTGGTCAGTATGACCTTTTGAAACAAAGTATCGAGAGTTTTGCTCGGGCAGTGCCAAATGCCTCATACTGTTGGTATAATAAAGATTGTGCTGAGTTATGCCATCTTAACGGGCAGTCCTATGGGTTTTCTTCTTCCAGTGACTTACATATTCTTCATTATCGGCAGCAGGGGTGGAGAACGATTTTTTCTTTTACCTATTTAGGAAAAGAGTATCGGGATATTGAGCTTAGTTTAGTTGGTATGCATAATGTGTCAAATGCTGCTGCTGCTATTGGTATAGCGTTCTCTTTTGGTATAGAAGAAAGCAGTATTCGTTCCGCTTTAGCGACTTTCCCTGGAGTCCAAAGACGGTTACAGAGAGTCAATGAATCCGAGCGGTTTCTCTTTTTAGAAGATTATGCTCATCACCCTTCTGAGGTAGCCTGTACCCTAAAAGGAGTAAGAGATGCTGTGGGTTTACGTCGTGTAATAGCGATTTTCCAACCGCATCGTTTTTCACGTTTTTATGCTCATTCTGAAGGATTTGCCTCTGCATTTAAAGAAGCTGATCATGTGATTTTGACAGACATTTATAGTGCTGGAGAAGTAAGTGATGATAGGGTGGAGTATGAAGCCTATGCAGAAAGAATTGCTATAGATTCCGGTGTGATTTGTAGTTATGTCCCTTATGAACAGTTAGTTGCACATTTGCAGTCGTTTATTCGTTTGCATGATGTGTGTCTCTCTATGGGTGCAGGCAATATAGATGTTTTAGGAATAGCTTTAAAAAGTTTTCAACCTGCTAAGCTGTCTATTGGGATTTTATGTGGAGGACGTTCCTGCGAGCACGATGTTTCCCTTACCTCTGCTAAGAATGTAGCACAGTATTTTTCTCCTGATTTTTATGACATGCATTACTTCCGGATTTCTAGGAATGGGACATGGAAGAAGGTAGTAGAAATCACAACCGAAGAGGTAGATGAGGGAGAGGCTGTATTATCTCCAGCTATTGCTTCAGCTTTAAGCCAGATGGACATGTGCTTTCCTGTTTTACATGGAACATATGGTGAAGATGGGACTATGCAAGGTTTTTTTGATATTATAGATAAACCATATATTGGCCCTTCGCTTTCTTTTGCTTCTATTGCCATGAATAAAATTCTTACTAAACGCGTGGCAGCGTCTGTTGGGGTTCCGGTCGTCCCGTATAAACAGATTATGCATCATTCTTGGGTGCGCTGTGAGGATTCTTGTATTAGCGGTATTTTGGAAGCCTTTTCCTTTCCTATGTTTGTAAAATCTGCACATTTAGGATCGAGTATAGGTGTCTTTGAAATCCATAATGAAAAGGAATTGAGGGAAAAAATACGAGAGGCTTTCTTGTATGATACCGATGTGTTTGTAGAAGAAAGTCGTTTAGGGGCTAGGGAAATAGAAATAGCTTGTTTTGGTGATTCATCAAGTTATTATTACCTTGCTGAACCCCATGAACGTTGCGGATCCCATCATGGGATGATTAGCTATCAAGAGAAGTATGGGATTGATGGAGAGTTCCCTGCAACGATTCGTTTTGATTTAGACCTATCCGAAGAGGAAAAACATAGAGTAAAAGAGCTCGCTGATAAGACTTATCGAGCAATGAGAGGAAAGGGATGCGGGAGAGTAGACTTTTTCTTAGATAGTGAAGGGCAATTTTGGCTATCTGAAGTGAATCCAATTCCCGGTATGACAGCAACCAGTCCGTATTTGCAAAGTCTTCTACGATCTGGATGGGAAAAAGAACATATCGCCCATCAGTTTGTGATTGAGGGGTTATATAGGTTTGATAAACAGAAAAAATTTAATGGTTCTTTAGTAAGCGTAAGAGCTTAACCAGGAGGTTAATAGGGGAAAAAGTCTTATTTCTCTAAAATACACTCCTTGCTAATATGAGTTTCATACCGTTATATCGACGGGATTTTGAACCTATGAACTGTAAAATTTATACAGTTTGTTGGGAGACTTAGTGAAACAAGAAAAATTGTGAGATAAAGAGCTATGGATTTGTATAAAGAACATAGTAATGTTTCTCTCAGTTATAGTTTTGGACGTTATGGAAGAATTTGTAGCATATATTGTTAAGAATTTGGTCGCTGATCCCGAGGCGGTAGAGATTCGTTCTATTGAAGATGAAGCCAGTGAATCGATAAAGTTGGAAATTCGCGTAGCCCCTGAAGATATAGGAAAGATTATAGGAAGAAGAGGGAATACAATACATGCTCTCAGAACCATTTTGAGACGCGTATGTGCTCGTTTAAAGAAAAAAATTCAGATTGATTTAGTTCAGCCAGAGGATGGTGCTGTTTTCATCGAAGATTTAGATGGAGGTAATCTATCTGAGGAAGGAGCAGAGCAGGATGCTTCCGAAGCTTTTGAAGAAGCTGTCGCTTCCCCCTGTCATGCTTGTCACTGTGGACACCATGCTGAGTAGTTTTTAGAGCTTCTTTTGGGGAGCGTGCAGTGCGCTCTCCCATAACCCTTTTGGGGTATGTCAGGTTGTCGTGAAACGTTCTTTACGAAACTTCTTACCTTTTTCATTGACTCGGATGATGAAATGGCTAGTATCTCCGAGGCTGACGTTTTTTCTTCTTATTATCAGCTGTTCGGTCGTGGTTTCTATTGGAGTCTGGCTTGCCTATCCAGATCGACCTTTTATTTCATCAAGGAAAATTCCTATACATATGTTATTACTGAAGTCATTGTCTTCAGTGAGAATTTCTAGCGCAGTGTTCTCTGAGCTACTGCAGTTATCAGCGGATGAACCCCGGTATCTCCAGGATATGACGATAACGGAAATCGAAAGGACTCTTTGGGAAACAAAAGTCTTTTCCTCTTTGTCTGTCGAAAAAATGGGAGATAGCCAAGGGCTTTCTATTATATATGCGGTACATGAGCCAATAGGATATGTGGGGAATAAAACGAATTCCTTATTAAATGCTGCTGGCCATTTATTCCCCTGCTATCCTTACTTCCCAGCTTTAGAATTGCCCGAGATTTTTTTTTCAGAGAAGGAGCTTCAGTCCTCCCATATTTCTGAAAAATCCATGAAAATTGTGAATTATCTGTTACAATCTTTTGAGGGGGAATGCTTGGCAACGATTGATATGTCTCATATACATGAATTTCCGCAAGAGATCTTGGTTACTCTGAAACCCAATATCGTATTACGGTTGCATTACGAAACGCTAGATGTGGGATTAAAAAACTTTTTTTTATCCAAATCTAAGGGAATATTTCCTTCAAGTTCATACATATGTGATTTACGGTTTTCAGATTACTTATTACTTGCTGACAATTCCTGAAAACACGTATTCGTGGTAGCGAACAGCTATGAGAGAAGGACAGATATGGAGTGGTTAACACGACAGTTTGGGGATATTTTTATTATTTTTTTAAAGGGAGATTTAGATGCAGTCTCCGTTCCTAGCTTAGAAGAATTTTTAAATAAACATATAGAAAAAGGCTTAAAAAAGTTTGTTTTGAATTTTCAAGATGTTTTTTATATGAGTAGTGCCGGCATTCGGTTGCTTTTTTCTGTATCGAAAAAATTACAAAATCAACACGGACGTTTGTGCATCTGTTGTACTCAAGATGTAGTAAATGATATTCTGTATATGGCGGGAGTTCACCAAATTTTACCCGTTTGTAAATCAGAACAAGAGGCGTTTACTAAATTTGAATAACATGTTTCTTCCTCAATTCAGGAATCAATCCGTCTCAGATGTCGCATGTGAAGAAGCCGGGTTATTGCAACGGTTTTTTACCCGTCTTTTTAAACAAGAAGTAGTGCTTTTAGCTGGGCCTACCTGTTCAGGTAAGACAGCTGTATCCCTCTGGCTAGCAGAAATGCTTGGAGGGGAGATTGTCTCTGTCGATTCTGTACAGGTTTATCGGGGTATGGATATCGGAACAGCCAAGGTTTCTTTAGAAACGCGAGCTCAAGTTCCTCATCATCTTATTGATATCTGTCATGTCCAGGAGCCATTTAATGCGACAGATTTTTTCTACCAGGCGGTGCAGGCGTGTTACGGCATTCTAGAAAGAAATAAAGTGCCTATTCTGGTAGGGGGGACGGGATTTTATTTTCATACTTTCCTTGCTGGAGTCCCTAAAGGGCCTTCGCCAGACCCAGAGTTTCGTAGTCAGCTGTCTGCGCATATGCAGGAGGTGGGTGTTGCCTCTGTATATGCAGAGTTATGTGAGAAAGATCCTGTTTATGCAGCGACAATTACAAAAAATGATAAGAATAAAATTATTCGAGCTTTAGAGATCCTGCATCTTACAGGAAAGAAAGTATCTGATCATCAATGGAGCCCTGTTGTTCAATCTGCTGAGCATTTTGATTGTTTCGGGTGGTTCTTATCTCCACCTCAGGAACTTCTTAAGGAGAACATTCGAGTGAGATGTGAGCAGATGTTAGAAGAAGGACTGATCAAAGAAGTCCTTTCTTTATTAGATCAAGGAATCAAAGATAACCCTTCTGCATCAAAGGCGATTGGTTATCGTGAATGGATCGAGTTTATTGAGATGGGCTTGCCAGACTCCTTATTCGATTCTGTGAAAGCAAAATTTATTTCTAATAGTCAACGGTATACAAAAAAACAAAGAACTTGGTTTAAACGTTATCCGATCTTCCGTCCTCTGCCGACATTAGGATTAAGCCCCGAGGCTATTGCGGAAATTATTGCTCGGGACTACTTACAGAAAAATCCTTCTTAGGATCAGTACTGCTGTATTTTCTATAAAACGTATCACGTTCTACGGGAAAGAACCCTTGTGATGTAATGAGGGCACGTATTTCTTCTTCTGAGCTCTGCACATCCCATCCCGTGCATTTGTGGACACTTTCATCTAGGATTGTGCCACCAAAATCATCGGCTCCATACAAAAGACCTTTAGGACCAACGGCTTTGCCTTCACCGAACCAAGAAACAGCAATATGATCAAAGTTATCTAAAAACATGCGCGCTAAAGCAAGTATGCGGTAATACATATCTGCTGAGGCTTGCTTAGAAGTAACTCTTCTTAAAGCTGTATTCCCTGACTTATAGCTCCAAGGAATGAAACTATAGAATCCAAGGGTTTCATCTTGTGCATCTCTAAGGGCTTGTAAATGAGTCATGATGTCTTCAGGACTTTCCACATGACCAAACATCATAGTAGCAGTAGAATGAAAGCCTATTTTATGTGCCATTTTATGGAATTCAATCCAGCCATTGGGACGCATTTTTTTCGGAGAGATTCTTTTGCGTACACGTTCAGATAAAATTTCAGCTCCTCCACCAGGGATTGTTCTTTGTCCAGCATCCCAAAGACGATAAAGAGCTTCTTCTTCAGAGATGCCTGAAACCGCTGCAGCATGCGAAATTTCTACAGCGGAGAAGAAATGTGGGTGGAGAGAGGGAAACTCATGAACGCAAATGGAGACTAATTGTTCAAGGTAGTCAATTCCAATATGAGGATGGACACCACCTTGTAGAAGAACAGTTTTAACTCCTAAAGTAACGTACCGATGCATCAGAGAGCGAAAATCCTCTAAGGTAAAGAGATAAGCATCTGGTGAGGATGGTTTGCGATAAAAAGCACAAAACGAACAGTCGATTTTACAGATGTTCGTGTAGTTAGGATTAGCGTCTAAAACATAGGTGACTTCGTTCCCAGGATGGCGTTTAAGCCGTAATGCGTGAGCAATGTCTTTGAGTTTTTCTAAAGGGCTAGAAATAAGCATATTTAGCCCTTCGTTATAGGAAATTCTTTTCACGGCTCCCATAAAATTATTGACGATAATGCCATAGGGGAGCAAACTTTACTCCCAGGTCGTTTCTTTGTCAAGCTTGCACCCCTGTTGTGATTATGGATACTTCAGACAATAGCTTTCACATTGTGGAATCTGAACAAAGTCCCTCAACGATTTCTAGCGATGGGGTTTGTTGTGAGGTTGCAGTTCAGAATAATGAACAACTGGAGGAATTTCCAGAAGTGCCTCTCTCTCCTGAGGAAGAGAAAGTAGTTGCTAATCTTAGTGCTATGGAACTGGCTCTTCGAGATGATCAAGGAGCGAATCTGAAATTGTTCTGGGATATCCGTAGGGAGACACTCCCTTTATTCCAGGCTTTAGAAACGAGTGCTAGACGGGGTGAACTCTGGTCTCGTTACGTAGAGCTTACAAAAGAAGGCCGTGTTGTTAAGGCGCTGAAAGACGAAGAAGGCGCTTTTCTGATTAGTCAGGTTGATTTAGCAGTAACCTGTTTGGAAAAAGACGTTGCAGGCTTTTTTGACCGTACAACTCCTATTGTTCCTAAGAAAGAAGCTTGTTTAGATGCACAAGCCCTGGAAAGCAATAGGCCTTTCTACGAAGAAACATTAGCTTCTTTTGTTTGGTTCGGTAGTTTTTCCTCTAAGATCTTGGATTTACGCAAGGAACTCATGAGCATGAGTATCCGTATGCGGCTAAAAAGCAAATTTTTCCAAAGACTATCCGTTCTGGGACAGCAGGTTTTTCCTGGAAGAAAAGCCCTTGTTGAAAAGGTTAGCGCTGTATTTGCAGCTGATGTAGATGCCTTTGTCGCTAAATATTTTTCTGGTTCTGGGCGTGACTCGCTCAGGCGTTCCGTTTTTTTTTTAAGAAAGGAGATCAAAAGCTTGCAGCAGGCAGCTAAGAGCTTAGCTATTTCCTCATCAGTCTTTTCTGCAACACGCTTGAAGTTAAGTGAGTGTTGGGATCAATTAAAGGGTTTAGAAAAAGAAATCCGTCAAGAGCAGGGCCGTCTTCGATCTGTGTCTACAGAGAATACAACAAAATTGAGAAAGCTTTTGGAAGAGGCGACTGATCTGTTTTCTGATGATACGAGCAGCGCAAGTGGAATCCGTCATTGTTTAGAGGGATTGGTCAAGCAAATTCGTGAGGCGGAATTGACTCATGATGATGTAGTGTCCTTGAAGAAAGAGCTACACCATTTATTCGAACGTTTGAGTGAACGTGAAGAATTAGAGAAGAAAGCACATCAGGAAAAACAAGCAAAAGAAGAAGAACTGAAGCAAGAGGCTATTCGTTCTCTGGAGAATCGTGTTGCCGAATTTGTAGATAGTTGTAATAGAGGCAATCTTTCTGAAGAGTCTCGTGTTCTATGTCAGGAATTGCAACAAGCTGTGGCGAAGATGCCTCAACTACCGTTTTTGAAGAAAACAAGTTTAAATAATCAATTGAATATGGCATCGAAGCATATGGCTCATTTCTTTGAGGAGCAACTGTTGTCTTCTCCTGATTCTCGAGAGAAGCTCAGAAATATGCGAGAAGTGCTGGGAAAAAGACTTGAGCGTCGCAAAGAGTTAAAAAGTAAGTTAGAGCAGGATAAAAAATTGCTGGGTGCTTCTGGTTTAGATTTTAGTTGTGCAATGCAATATAGTGCTATGCTTGAAGAAGATAAGGCGGCTCTAGAAGAGCTAGACCAAAGCATCCTTTCATTGAAAAAACAAATTCAGCAGCTAACATGAGGATTTCCTGCATCTATGCTTTTGATCTAGATGGCACCTTACTAAAGGGGAATAGTAGCTTCGGGTTTTATCGTTATGCTGTTTCGCATGGTTTGTTCCCCTATAGCTCATTTCCTTCATGTTTACTGTCTTGGATCAAATTAAAAACGCATTATTTAGACTTACCCGCGTTTTACGCCCGTATTATTGCTTCATTGCTATCTAAAGTCTCTTTCGAGGACCTTTCTCTTTTAGCTGATGAGTTCGTTCAGGGATTAAATCAAAAAGATTTTTATGCTCCTATGATGGAAAAATTGGAAGAAGCATTGCATGATCCTGATGGACAGGTTATTTTATTTTCTTCGTCACCAGCATTCCTTGTGGGACCTATGGCTCATCGTCTGGGCATTCATTTATGGTATGCTTCTGAGTATAGACCCTCTCTCCATGCTAAAGATGCTCGTGAAGTTTGTTTAACGGGAAAGAGAAAGGCTCGTATTTTAAGCTATTTAAAATCAATCGGGCATGCGAGAAGTCATACATTTTCCGATCATATTTTAGACCTTCCTTTTCTTCTTTTAGGGGAAGAGAAAACCGTTGTTAGGCCTAAAGGTAGATTAAAAAAAATTGCGCGAAAAAGTTATTGGAATATCGTGTAGTTTAAAAAATGTTTAAAACATGCGGCTTGTGTTTTTCACTATGTCGTTTTTCGATCTAATTTTTTCTTTTGTTAATTTTTTATTTAATATTGTTGTTTTGTTGTAAAACAATTACCATCTGTGCGTGTTACGCAGGTAAATGATTACAAGCTATGTTTCTGACTTTCTTAAAGAAATGTAGCGCGTGCACCTGGACTTTTCGTAAAAAGTCGAGTCTCTTGATAGCAAGTATTTTTGATAGCCAATATCTGCCTTAGAGCGAGAAGGTCTTCATATGGAAATGTCCGATCACAATGTATTGAAGCTCATATCTAAAGTTATAGAGGATAAGAAGGGATTTAATACAGTTATCCTAGATGTACAATCCGTTTCAGATTTCACTAGTTATTTTGTTTTTACAGAAGGCAATGTACATATTCATGTTGGGGCTATAGCAACCGCCCTTGTTGAAGAATTGAAGAAACAGCATATTTATCCTTTGCGTCAGGAAGGCGTACAGCAGAGCGATTGGGCTGTTCTTGATTATGGATTTTTGATTATTCATGTATTTGTTAGCTCCGTTCGTGAACGGTATCGTTTGGAAGAACTGTGGAAGAACGGGGAGATTGTTTCAGCATAAGATTGAGTGGGTTGGTGGTTCACGCACAGAGAGTGAAACGCCTTTCTTAGTGCTTTCTAATTGTATATTCTTTATTATCAGGTTGTTCGCATCAATTGACTTTTGCGTTGTGTATCTGTCTATCTTTTACCCATGATGCGATGTTTTGATACTATATTGGAGTGGCTAGGCCTGCAGGCAAGGTGGGTGAATCAAAATGGGGTTTCTTTGCATTTCTTCCATATTCATCACAGCAGGGATTTTAATGAGTAATCTGGTTTGTTAAAACTTGTTTACCAGGTTTCATAAAATAGATCAGGGCCTAGTTTCTTTAGATGGGGATAGGAACTTTATGAGGAAAAAACGCGTAGTAGTCACAGGATTAGGTATCGTTTCCTGCTTAGGGAATGACGTAGATGCTTTTTATGATAGCCTGTTGGCTGGGATAAGTGGTGTTCGTACAATCACATCTTTCCCTTGTGAAGATTATGCTACGCGTTTTGCTGGATGGATCCCAGAATTTAATTCCGAACCCTATTTAGATAAAAAACAAGCTCGAAGGGTCGACCCCTTTATCGCTTATGCTATTGTAGCAGCAAAAAAAGCTATTGCTATGTCTCATTGGGATAAAGATAGCCTTCCCGCAGATCCTCATCGATGTGGGGTAATCATCGGTTCGGGGATGGGAGGACTACAGACTCTTGATGAGGGGATAGACAAGCTCATTTCTGGTAGTAAAAAGCTATCACCATTCTTTATTCCCTATATTATTTCTAATATGGCTTCAGCTCTTCTTGCCATGGATTATGGCTTGATGGGTCCTAACTACTCCATCTCTACAGCTTGCGCTACAGCCAATTATTGTATGGAAGCAGCTTATCAGCATTTGCTGTCTGGGCGTGCGGATATGATTGTTTGCGGGGGAACAGAAGCCGCAGTGAATCGTGTAGGATTAGCAGGTTTTGTTGCTAACCGGGCTCTTTCAGAGAGAAATGATGCTCCCGAGAAGGCCTCTAGACCTTGGGATCGAGATCGAGATGGATTTGTTATCGGAGAGGGTGCAGGTGTACTCGTCTTGGAGACTCTGGATAATGCTCTTTCCCGAGGAGCCCCCATTTTTGCTGAGGTTTTAGGAGCTTACACAAATTGTGATGCGTTTCATATTACAGCTCCTAGAGAAGATGGTGAGGGAGTTGCTGCTTGTATTTTAGGCGCTTTAGAAAGCGCTGGCATCGCGAAAGAACGCGTGAACTATATTAACGCACATGGGACTTCCACTCCTCTTGGCGATTTGTCAGAGGTATTGGCTTTGAAAAAGGTTTTTGGTTCTCATGTAAAAAATTTACGAATGAATTCGACAAAATCTCTGATAGGCCATTGTTTAGGTGCTGCAGGTGGTGTAGAAGCAATTGCAACTATTCAAGCTATTCAGACAGGGAAATTACACCCTACCATTAATTTAGAAAATCCGATCCCAGAAATAGAAGATTTCGATGTTGTAGCAAATAAAGCTCAGGCTTGGGATATTGATGTTGCCATGTCTAATTCTTTCGGTTTTGGTGGGCATAATTCAACGATATTATTCTCGAGGTACAGACCATAGTTATGATGAAAACAAAACACGATTATTCTTTTGGTGTTATTCCGGTGAGATTTTTTGGTACTCCAGATAAAAGTACGTTGAAGGCGTGTTTTATCTGCCATACACAAGGCAAGCATTGGGGATTCCCTAAAGGTCATCCTGAGGATAAAGAAGGGCCTCAAGAAGCAGCCGAGAGAGAGTTGGTGGAAGAAACTGGCTTAAGCGTAGTTAATTTTTTCCCAAAAGTACTCGTAGAGAACTATTCATTTAATAATGACGAGCTTTTCATCCGTAAGGAAGTCACCTACTTCTTAGCAGAGGTGAAGGGAGATGTGCATGCGGATCCAGCTGAAATCTGTGATAGTCAGTGGCTCAGTTTTCAAGAGGGATTACGTTTACTAACCTTCCCTGAAGTGCGTGCTATAGCGGTAGAGGCAGAGAAGTTTATTAATAATTACTTATTTTCTTTTTAAAGGCAGTTAGCTCATAAAAAGAAGATTTCTTTAAGACACCCTCTCTGTACCATGTGTGTGGAGAGGGTGTTTAGTTATGGACCTAAGACCGTATTTTCTTTAATCATCGCTTCTGATCCCTTTTAGGGACATAGGGATGATCTAATGTAAAAATAGGGATAAACAATCATGTGAGAGAAAATATGAAACAACAAGTTCCGATGTTTGTAGCACATCCTTGGCATGGACCAGAGTTGACACAAGATAATTATGAAACCTTGTCTTGCTATATTGAAATTACGCCAAAAGATTCTGTGAAGTTTGAATTGGATAAAGAAACAGGATTATTAAAAGTTGATCGTCCACAAAAATATTCGAATTTTTGTCCGTGTCTTTATGGCCTTCTTCCCCGTACATACTGCGGTGATCGTTCAGGACAATACAGTGGAGAGCAAATCAATCGTGAAGGGATTCAAGGTGATGGGGATCCTTTAGATGTCTGCGTTTTGACAGAAAAAGGGATTTCATATGGTAACATTTTAGTCCAAGCACGACCTATTGGTGGTTTCCGTATCATTGATTCTGGAGAAGCAGATGACAAAATCATTGCTGTTTTAGAAGACGATCTTGTTTTTGGATCTATAGAAGATATTGAACAATGCCCAGCAACCGTTCTGGATATGATTCAACACTACTTCCTCACCTATAAAGCAACCCCCGAGCATTTGATTAATTCCCACCCAGCGAAGATTGAAATCATGGGAATTTATGGAAAAGAAGAAGCACAAAGGGTCATTCAATTAGCTCATGAAGACTATGTCGAATGTTATCAAAAAGCCTAGTTAACGAAGGTTAATAGGCTGCTATCCCTAACAAAAGGAAAATGTGACAAGCATGATGAACTACACTATAGAATTTCGAGATATTGATATACCTGATTATGAACGCGTAATAGAAGTCACATGTAAGGAAGCTCAACTTCATGCCTTTATCGCTATTCATCAAACTATCGTAGGGAATGCTTTAGGAGGAGTACGGGCTTTTGCCTATACTCGTTCTGAAGATGCTTTGACGGATGCGTTGAGATTGGCAAAGGGAATGACTTATAAAGCTATTCTCAGTGGTATAGAAACAGGTGGGGGAAAAAGTGTGATTATTCTCCCTCCGGGATACTCTTCTCCTACTGAGCCTATGCTCCGTGCATTTGGGCAAGCGGTTCATTCTTTACAGGGCAAATATATCGCTGCTGAAGATCTTGGCGTAGGACTCGATAGCATTGCGATTATTCGGGAGGAGACTCCTTATGTTTGCGGAATCGATAGTGTTAGTGGAGATCCATCTATCTTTACAGCTCATGGTGTATTTCTATGTATTCAAGAAGCCGCTCATTTGTTGTGGGGGGCTCGTTCATTAAAAGGACGAACCGTCGCTATACAAGGTTTAGGTGCTGTGGGTAGTAAGCTAGCAAAAGCATTGTTTTTTGCTGGTGCAGATTTACTGGTTTCAGATCCTCGAGATGATTTGGTGGAGGTAACTTGTCGATTATATGCTGCGCAGGCGGTTCCCGTGGAAGGGATATTAAGCTCTTCTTGCGATATTCTCGCCCCCTGTGCTTTTGGTGGGGTTATCCATCCCGGTAATGTACAGCGATTACGTTGTAAGGCTATTATCGGTGCTGCAAATAATCAGCTAGAGTGTCCTGCGTTAGGTAGAGCCTTGCTGGAACAAGGTATTTTTTATGCCCCAGATTATCTAGCTAATGCGGGTGGTTTAATCAATGTAGCTTCTGCTGTTTTTGGAAAGTATGATCCTAAGCAGGTGTTGAGCAGGGTCGAACATCTTCCTCTTGTTTTAAGAGAAGTGTATGAGAAAGGTCAGATGACTGGTAAAGATATGGTTTCTGTATCTGATCATCTCGTGGAAGAGCGTTTGGAAGCGGCAGTTTCTTTAGTATAGGGAGATTCATTTGCTAAGGGTGCGTGTATGCGCACCCTTTCTATTAAATTTGTACAGCTATTTCTTGAGCTTGTAAAATATCTAAAATCCTATCATGGGTTTCTTGGTTTCCAGAAGCTATGATGATAGGGTGATTATCCAAAACAAAGTCCTTACAATTATAGCGTAAGGGATTTCCATGCACATCCGAGACGATACCACCTGCTTCTTCAACAAGAAAGGCTCCAGGGGCATGGTCACGGCAATGAGCCTGTGACGCGGTAAAGGGAAAGCGGATAAAGAAATCGACAGAATTTTCCGCAACTAAAGCATATTTACACTGACTGTCTATACGATAAGCTTGTGGAGATCCAGGTAGGCGTAGACTGAGTTGTCGCGTAGCAAAATGTTGTTGGTTACGTGCTGCCAGGGATGCTTCGCAGAACCTCCCGGTCTGTATCTTCCCTGATTGCAGGGCTTGTCTAGATGGCACTGCACTACCAAACACGGATAAACCGCATCCTTTTGCAGCAGAATAAACCTTAAATGTGTGGTTGGCGGCAGGCATGGCTACAACCGATAGGACGGGGCGTGTTTCATAAATTAAAGAAACTGCTACAGCATAGAATTTTTTCTTAATAAATCCAGCGGTCCCATCGATAGGATCAACCAGCCAAAATAAAGAAGAGGTGGTCTCCGTAGGGGAGAGGATGGTTAGTAGGTCATCTATCGTTGTTTCGGGTGCGAACTGATGAACAAATTCTAAAATTTTTGGAGCTTTATGTAGATCTAGATCAGGATCTAGTGTTTCTTCTCCAATAAAAGGAATAGAGGAGAACGCTTCGCTCAACTGTGTGCGTAGCAGGTACTGAATTCCGTAGTCCGCAGGGGTAACAAATGAGCCGTCTGCTTTTTTCCAAGCTGGGACAAGGGGATAGTTTTTTTGATACTGAGTGAGATGGTTGATAATACGGGTAACAATTTGCTCTAAGACTTGTTGATAGTCAGCTAAATGAGAGGGCATGACAAGAGGTCCTTATCTTCTGTACTAGGGTCATAAGCTACATACTTCCTGCATTGCCTACCCATGCTGCAATAAGCTTAAGGTAAAGAAAATCAATAGGGAAGCGCGAGACCAGAAGATAAAAGATCCTGAACAAAAGAGCAAGGATCAGGATCTTTTCTCGAAGGGAGTAGAGGGAAAATAGGTATTTCAGTGGGAAGAAAAGAGTAAATATTAATATTTATTTTTCCATCTTGTTTTCGTAAGGGCTTGTCTGTAACAGGTATGTTGCATAAAATGGGAGGCTCTATGATGAAAGTCATGGAAGTTATGTTGAATTCTTAGCTAAAGGAAGGGTTTAGATACGTGTGGTATAGGAGAGCATTTTCATGAGATCTTTCCAGCCTCTTTGGAAAAGAGTATACGCATCTTTCATTGGAGCTTTGCTTAAGTTGCGATATCGTATAGTCGTAGAGGAAGAGGGGGCTCTGTGCTTTGATACAGATCAGGGTATTTTGTTCTTGTCCAACCATGTTGCTGAGATAGATCCGGTTATTGTAGAAAGTGTTCTTTGGCCTCGTTTTTATACTCGGCCTTTAGCCGTAGATTATTTATTTAAGAATTCATTAGTACGTTGGTTTCTCAATTCTGTAGGTGCAATTCCTGTTCCTTCGGTTGTTCCTGGGAAAAATCCTGAAAAGACAAAGATGTTGGTAGACGAGTTTTACCGTTGTTCAGCGGATGTCTTGGATAAAAAAGAAAGTTTATTGCTTTATCCGTCAGGAAGGTTGTCCCGAAGTGGGAAGGAAGAGATTGTTAATCAATACTCTGCATATGTGTTGTTACAGAAAGTGAAGGAGTGCAACGTATGTTTAGTTCGAATTTCGGGACTTTGGGGGAGCTCCTTTTCTCGGTATAATAGAAATTCTTCTCCGAAATTAGGAGAAACTTTCAAAAAAGCTTTTATGGCTCTTCTTCGCAAAGGGATTTTTTTTATGCCTAGGCGTCGAGTGAAAATTACGCTTAAGCAGGTCGATTATGCTTTTTTGAAACAGTTCGAAACAAGACAAGACCTCAACTCCTTTCTTTCTTCTTGGTTTAACCAAGAAGAACATGAGGATTTCCCTGTAGAAGTTCCCTACTTATAATCATCATTGGTAGCTCATGCATAGATATTGGAATATAGCAGAAAAAAGGCGTATTCGTTTGCGCTCTAAAGAAACGGTTTTAGAAGGTTTTCTGACTCTTTGCGCCGAAATGAAATCTGCTGCAGTATGTTGGGATGAACAGCTGGGTGTACTTTCTTACAGCCAAATGTATAAATCGATCATTGCTCTTGCGATGAAAGTATCCAAGTATCCCGACGAATATATTGGTGTTATGATGCCTTCTTCTGCGGGGGCGTATGTTGCTTACTTTGCCGTATTATTAGCAGGGAAAACACCTGTTATGATCAACTGGAGTCAGGGATATCGAGAAGTTTGTACCTGTGTTGATTTAGTGAAGGTCCGTCATGTGCTGAGTTCGCAACAGCTAGTACAGCATATGAAAATGTCACACGGTGAGAATGTTGAATACCCTTTCACTGTGATCCCTATGGAAAATGTCCGTCAGGAACTTACTTGGACAGATAAGTGTAAGATTGGTTTTTATCTTAGCCTCCCTGTTCGTTGGGTCTTAAAGCTTTTTGGAGTTTTAGATAAAAAAAGTTCTGATGTCGCAGTTATTTTATTTACATCAGGGACAGAGAAATTTCCTAAGGTCGTTCCGTTGACCAATAGTTCATTAATGGCGAATCAGCAAGCATGCTTGCAGTTTTTTGACCCAACTGAAACGGATGTGATGCTTTCCTTCTTGCCTCCCTTCCATGCTTTTGGCTTCAACTGTTGTTCCTTGTTTCCTTTATTGGCTGGATTTCCTATTGCCTTTTCTTACAATCCCTTACATCCGAAAAAGGTTGTAGAGTTTATAGAACAATCTCGTGCTACATTTTTAGGCAGCACACCACTATTCTTTGATTATCTGCTTCATGCAGCTAAGAAGGCAGGCGCGCAGTTGTCTTCACTCCGTTGTGTTGTTATTGGCGGTGAAGCATTTAGGGATAATCTGCGTGCTGAAGCTGTGCAAGCATTCCCTCATATTGCTTTCCGTCAAGGTTATGGGGTGTCGGAGTGTTCTCCTGTTATTGCTATTAATGTGCCGGATAGTCCAGCAATAGAATCTTGTGTAGGTATGCCTATTCAAGGAATGGAAGTCATCATTCTTGAAGAAAATACTTTAGCTCCTCAACCGACAGGTAAAGAGGGATTAGTTGTAGTTAGAGGTTCTTCGCTTTTCCCTGGGTATTTGGGAGCTTCTGATCCTAATCAAGGCTTTATCGAGAAAGATGGTAAGCGTTGGTATGTAACGGGAGACTTAGGATACTTGGATGAACGAGGAGAGCTTTTTCTCAAAGGCAGGTTGAGCCGTTTTGTCAAGATCGGTGGCGAGATGGTTAGCTTAGAAGCTATGGAGAGTATCTTACGAGATGGTTTTTCCAAAACATGGGATGCCGGGAAGGATTCTTTGGTGGTATGTGGTGTCAGCGGTGCTACTAAAGTGCGCTTATGCCTATTCACTACATTCCCCACGACTTTGCAAGAAGTAAATGATATCTTAAAAAATTCGAAAACCAGTAATATCATGCGTGTTTCCTTCTTGCACCAGCTCGATGCTATCCCATTGTTAGGGACAGGTAAGCCTGCTTACGGTACGTTGAACGTGCGCGCTCGCGCTTTGTTCGGTGAGGAGGAGTAAGTTCTTTTTGGCGTAAGATATGCCTCCGAATGCGATTGATTTTGTTTCTAATGATTTTTTAGGGTTTTCTCGTTCCTCTGTCTTATTCGATATGGTGGAGGAACGGTATCGAGCCTACTGCCAAGTCTCTGAGTCTAAGTTAGGAGCTACAGGGTCTAGGAGGATTTTAGGAACATCATCGTTAGTCAGTGCCGTAGAAGATAAGATCTGTGCTTACCACGGGGTAGAAGAAGCTTTTGTGGTGCATAGTGGTTATATGGCTAATATGGGACTTTGCTCTCATCTGACGGAAGAATCTGATGTGTTGCTTTGGGACGAGGGAGTGCATACATCGGTCTCTCATAGTCTGCCTTTGATCAAAGGGCGGCAGCACGCCTTTCGCCACAATGATATGGAGCACCTGGAGGCATTGTTAGCGCATTATCGTCAAGCGACCTCTGGGCGTCTGTTTATCTTCGTGTGTTCTATGTACTCATTCCGTGGTACATGTGCTCCTTTAGAAGAGCTTTTGTTTTTGTCTCGTAAATATCATGCGCAGTTGGTTGTTGATGAAGCTCATGCTATGGGAATTTTCGGGCAGAAAGGTAGAGGGCTATGTGCGCAATGGGGGTATGAGAATTTCTATGCGATCGTTGTCACCTATAGCAAAGCGTTAGGTTGTGTGGGTGCAGCAATCCTTTCTTCCGTTGAAGTAAAAGGAACACTGATGAAAACTGCCGTTCCTTTATTGTATACAACAGGTATGCCACCTCATAACCTTATTTCTATTAGTGCTGCTTATGACCTTCTATCTACGGAGGGAGAGATAGCAAGAGAGAAACTACGTAGCTTGCAGAAGTACTATTCCAGTGTGCATACACCGAGTTTCTCTGGATGCGTGCA
>CALGBW010000031.1 GCA_937884635.1 uncultured Chlamydiaceae bacterium | reverse complement strand
TAATCGTTCCAGGCTGAATCATATCGAGATTCGTACTAGTAGATGTATTATTACCAATTGCAGATCCTTCCATAAAATGTACCTCCACATATCAAGATTTGATAACTACGCAACAATACAAATGCAGTCCTGACTACTGCGGCGGACACTTTACCCTTGTAGGAATTAAATAAAAAAAATTTTTTTACAAATTAATAGAGACATAAAAAAGCCCTGTAGAGAAAACCTCTACAAGGCTAGGAAGACCTCCTCTGTAAAAGAGGGCTGGTCTTTTAATATACGTGAGTGTTTTCCGTATCGGATACAGGAACTGCCAATGTATCGGACGACAGAATAGCTTCACCACGGGCATCTCCAGGAGCGACCCCTTTCAAAGTCACTGTAAATTCTACAGAGCCTTTTGAACAAAGTTTAGGTAAAGCATCGAATACAACTGTATTACCTGTGATTGTTCCTTTCGTTGGACCAGATGCAGATACAGGTTGTAATTCTTTAGAGAACTTCAGAATTAAGGAAACATTTGTATCGTCAGCAGATCCTCGGTTAGATACACAGATACGGTAAACTGTTTCTTCTCCAACACAAATTGGATCGTTTGTATCGACAACACACATATGTGTTGCTGCAACCCCTTTCCATTGTGTTGCTATCTCTGCACAGCTTGTGCATGAGCCACAATCGGACTGACTTTTCACTGCAACATAGTTCATGAATTGTCCTGTGGATTGTGATTTAACAACAACTTTGAATTGAAGAGTTTCCCCTGGGCAGATTTCTTTTACATTCCATACAACCCGGCCGCAAGAAATATCAGCACCCGGAGCTTCTAAAATTGTAGCGCCTTTAGGAACGATATCTTCGATAACTAGATCGTATAAAACAAGGTCACCTGGGTTAGAAACGGAAATTGTGTACTCAACAGGCTTGCAGATATAAGCCCACTCAACACCTGCAACATTTACTTGTACACAAGGCTCATTAATTACCGTAGTTACGCTAGAAGAACTTGGGCTTCCACCACAGAAAGAAACGGTAGCTATATTTGTGTATTTACCTCTTTTTACTGGGCAGAATTCTACATTCATAGTCTTACATTCACCGGGACGTAAATCACCGATATTGAATGTCAACATACGTTGTCCTGAAGCATGAGAAAAGCCTTCTGGAACGGGATTTTCTACTACTACGTTACGAGCAACAGCACTTCCTGGATTGGAAACTTGAATTTTATACACAACAGGGCAACGGAGGCAAGCACACTCAGGACCCATTTGTTCGATACAAACGGCAGGTTGACCACATTTCGTAACAGAACGTACTTCTGGGCAAGAGCAGACAGTAACAGAAGTCAAGCAGCAACCTTCTTTAACAGGTTTTACCCAAACAGTAATTTTGCTTGTTTCACCTTGTCCCAAACGCTCTATTTTCCAAACAAGCTTACCGTCTGCACTAGGAGTGATGGCAGGATCGCTGCTCACAAACTCAGCAGAACAAGGTAATTGTTGGGAGATAATAACATCTACACAGTCACGCTTACCAGTAGCAAGAATTTCGATTGGGTAAGCAGAGCCTACTGTAGCATATTCCGGCACAGATTGACGAATCTCGACGTTAGCATCATCATTGATTCTAGCTGTGTGCATTTTACCATAGCACACTTCTTCTTGTAGGCATTCACCAGAACCCAAACTGGAACGGGATTCTACTGGACAGCAACCACCACATGCACCTCTTACTTCGGACTTAGAGTGTGGTTTTCCATTTTTAAAAGAAAATTTATCAGAAAATGAAGACGATTTACGATCACGCTGTTTTGCTAATCTAGGTTGATGCTCTGAATTAGCCAAAACTTTGGTATACAAAGGCTCCGTTACAGCGGATTCTACTTCCCCGCTAGCAAACAATGTAGCCACACCAGTCATCGCGAAA
Source organism: uncultured Chlamydiaceae bacterium (assembly GCA_937884635.1). Taxonomy (GTDB): domain Bacteria; phylum Chlamydiota; class Chlamydiia; order Chlamydiales; family Chlamydiaceae; genus Chlamydia. Next base: position 152 of record CALGBW010000031.1, on the reverse strand, counting down.
ATCGTAATCACCCGTCCAAAGAGCTTAGACATAGAGATCTCCTTATCGCACGTAATAATTTTTCTGCCATCGGGTAGAACTTCACCAAATCGTACCCTAAAACATCGAGTTTTTATAAAGGTAGTTAAAAGACTGTTAAACTATCTCGTAAC
>CALGBW010000030.1 GCA_937884635.1 uncultured Chlamydiaceae bacterium | reverse complement strand
AGGAGTACTTTTCTCTTCTGTCGCAGCAGGAGAAGAAGGACGCGCTTCTTTGGCAGGTGCCTTCAACGTTTTAGCCAACAGATGATTAATGTGTTTACCTGTAGGACCAAATTTAGATTTAATTGAAACCACGCTCTTAGGAGCTGCAGGAGCAGCTGGTTTTTGAACAGGAGGTGGCGTTACCACAGGTTCTGGTTTTTCTATCTCTTCTACTGGTACTACTTCCGGCTGCTTCTCTTCTGCAACAACAGCTTCTGTTGTGAGTTCTTCCGGTTTGATTTCCGGTTCACTGACAGGAGCTTCTACCACTTCAGTAACCAATGCAGCAGTCTCTTCTATCTCTGTAGAAGGAGGCGTTTCTTTTACCTCTTCTTCAATAGACTTTGTTACTGGCGAGGACAACGGAGTCGCTTCCTCTAAAGCAAAGGAAGAATGATTTTTTGCTCGAATTCTACGAGATGCTGTTTCTTCCACGGGCGTTGCTGCGCCTGCAGATGAGGAAGCAGAGGGGGCAGCGGAGCTCTTTTTTGCTGGCTTTTCTGTAGAATTTTTTACATCCGAAGATCCTGCTTGTGCGAGCTTTTGCTTTAACTTGTCTAGTCCAGCAGCTTTCGTTAATTGAGCATTCTTAATCTTCAATTTTAGGTTTTTCGTCAATTTTGCCTTCTCCATATTTGCTGACTTGTTCGAGGATCTTATAAGCGAGTTCCAAGCTAATTCCAGGAACAGAAGCTAGATCATGAGCTCCGGCTATCAGCACCTTTCTAATTGTATCATATCCTGCATGCACAAGGTTCTGGATTACGAGTTTACTAATGCCTTCCATTTCTAAAGGCTGATCCAATAAAGGATTATCAAATTCAGCCAGCTGCAAACGTTGAATTTCCAATACCTTGTTGTATTCGCTCATTCTTTGTACTTCTAGCTCGTAGTCTAGAATTTGACTAATCAAGCGAGCGTTAATACCGCGTTTGCCAATTACTGTGGCATAGTCAGAATCCTGAACGACGATAGCAATGACCTTATCGTCTTCTAAAATGGCAATTTTCTGAATTTCTATGGGATAGAGTAAATTTTGTAGCAATTCTGTAGGGACAGAAGAATAATTTACAATGTCAATTTTTTCATCGTTTAATTCACGGATGATATTCTTGATTCGTGCTCCTCTCATACCCACAAAAGCTCCTACAGGATCTGTCTTAGGGTCTGAGGAAGTAACGGCTATTTTGGTTCTGTAACCGGCTTCACGAGCGATCTTTACAATTCTCACAGTATCATCTTCTAATTCGGGAACTTCTTGTAAGAAAAGTTGTTTTACAAATTCTGGATCGCTACGACTTAATATAACTTCTGCTCCACCATTTTCTGTTTCCTGAACTTCATAAAGTAGAGCATAAATTTTATCTCCGACCTTATGTTTTTCTGTTTTAGGATAGAAACGAGCAGGTAATAAGCCTTCTACTTTACCTAAATCTATGACTAAATTAGCACCTTTAGCAAAGCGCTTAACTACACCTGAAATGATCTCATTTACTCGATGTCTATATTCTTCATAAATAACATCTCTTTCGGCATGGCGTAATTTTTGTCCTATAATTTGTCTTGCTGCGTGCGCTGCAATTCTACCAAATTGATCCGAAACAAAAGGGACATCCATATATTGTCCAACTTGGCAATCTGGATCATATTCGCGTGCCTTATCTAGAGGGATCTCTTTGCTGGGATTCGTGCATTCTTCAACAATTTCCTTTTCACAAAAAACCTCTATATCTCCAGTCCGTGGATGAATAGTTACGGAAACGTTAGCATCGTCTCTGAGAGTTTTTTTCGCTGCGATTTTTAATGCAGATTCAATAGCCCCTATGATGGTAGAGCGTTGAATTCCCTTTTCTTTCTCCATGTAGTCAAATATAGCTACAAGATCTTTATTCATTAAAACTCCTCTTAAAAATAAGGAAAAACGAAAAAGTGCTAAACAAAGTGGGGCTTATGTCAAGAAACAAAAGCCCACTCTCCTAAAGCGCTAGTTAACTATTTATTTTTCTTCGTTGTCATCTTCATCGCGACCAACGAAACCATCAAGATTCAAATGATGAGAACCTGAAGGTTTACCTTGCGCTTTGCTTTCTTCAGACAAATACTCTTTTACCGAAAGAGAAACTTTTTTGTGATCAGGATCTAACTTGATCACTTTCGCAGAAACTGTATCTCCGATGGAAATAACGTCTTCGATCTTAGCAAAAGGTTTGTCAGATAATTCAGAGACATGAATGAGTCCTTCAATACCGTTTTGTAACTCGACAAAGGCACCAAAAGCTGTAATTTTAGTAACAACTCCGGAAATTACGCTTCCAGCAGGGAACATAGCTTCAATTTCGTCCCAAGGATTAGCTGTTAGTTGTTTTACACCTAAAGTGATTTTTTTACTTTCTTTATCAACAGAAAGGATAACAGCTTCAACGGAGCTTCCTTTCTTGAACAGCTCTGAGGGGTGAGAGACTTTTTTAATCCAACTCATATCGGAGATATGAATCAATCCCTCAATGCCTGGCTCTAGTTCAACAAAGGCACCATAGTTTGTCAGGTTCTTAATTTCTGCTTTAACGTGTAATCCAATAGGATATTTTTCTTCGATATTGTCCCAAGGATTGTGTTCTGTTTGTTTTAGACCCAAAGAGATTTTGCCTTCATCTTTTTGAATAGACAAGACAACAGCTTCAACTTCATCACCTTTGTTAACAACTTCGCTAGGATCAACGATATTTTTAACCCAAGACATTTCAGAAACGTGGATTAAACCTTCGATGCCTTCTTCAATTTCGATGAAAGCTCCATAAGGAAGTAGTTTAACAATCTTACCTTTAACACGTTTTCCTGGAGGGTATTTTTTCTCAATATCTTCCCAAGGGTTGTGTTCTTTTTGTTTCAAGCCTAAAGCTACACGGCCTTTTTCTTTATCTACGCTCAGAATGATGACTTCTAACTCTTGGTTTAATTCTACCATTTCCGATGGGTGACGGATGCGTTTCCAAGTCATATCTGTGATGTGGAGTAAACCATCGATGCCATCTAGGTCTAAGAATACACCGAAATCAGTGATATTCTTGACAATACCTTTGCGGCGCTCTCCGATAGTGATTTGTTCGATCAGCTCGGCTTTCTTAGAAATTCTTTCGGCCTCTAATAATTCTCTTCTAGAAACAACAACATTGCGTCTATCTACATTGATTTTGAGAATCTTGAATTCGCAAACTTTGCCGACATAATCGTCCAAGTTTTTAATTTTCTTGTTGTCAATTTGAGAGCCGGGAAGGAAGGCTTCCATGCCGATGTCAACAATAAGACCACCCTTAACTTTTCTTGTAATTTGGCCTTTGACAATAGAACCTTCTTCGCAATTTGCAAGAATATATTCCCACTGACGCTGACGTGTAGCTTTCTCTCTGGAAAGTACGACTTTGCCTTCTTCGTCTTCAGTTTGGTCTAAGTATACTTCTACTTCAGCACCCACGACTAGACCTTCGGAAGAGTCGATGAATTCGGACATAGGTATGACGCCCTCGGATTTTAACCCTACGTCTACGACAACAAAGTCTTTATTGATATCGACTACTGTACCTTTTAGGATTGCACCGGGTTGTATTTCATTAACTGGTTCTTCATCACTGGAAGTAATTCCATGAGTCGCGTAAAGAAGATCTTTGAATTCTTGAATATCTTCTGGTCGACAGTCGATATTATCAAGGTTCTTCTTAGACCCCCAAGTGTATTCAACTGGTTTAAGTGCTTGTTTTGGCATTTAATGTTATTCTCCTAAAATTATTACGTAGTCCAAAAAGCCAGAACCACTTTCGAAAATTCCTAAAATACGAAACTCGGATGAGCTGTCCAAGTAGATAAAAGACTTGTTGGGCGACATTCGAAAGTTCACTCAACTCCAAGGCTGCACTCTACAGTTTGATCAGAGTCTCAGCTTAGGTTCATGCAGTTCTGCCTTCCTAGCAAAACTTCAGACGCCTCACGTTTAAGGGAAGCGAAAGAAAGTTATCCTATCCTACATTATGTAGGAATTTTGAGAAATATATACCTGGCGCTCTTCCAAAAGAAAAAAATAAGGAATTTTGTTGTGCTATCGTAGATGAGTGGTCTGTAGTCGCTATGCTCTATGAATCTAGGCATCTTTCTATAAATATTTCTTATTTATCTCTAAAGTATTGAGGATAGGATTGTGGGTCCTTCTCATATGTCCTGAGGGTAATTGACTTTTTTGACGACGTTTTCATATGGTGTCTCATGCCCTAAGAAGGGAATAGGAGCTTGTCATGTCTACATCACATTTTAAAGTTATTATTATAGGTTCTGGGCCTGCGGGCTATACAGCTGCTATTTATGCGTCGCGAGCTCTCTTATCACCAGTGTTATTTGAGGGATTCTTTTCTGGAATTGCTGGGGGACAGTTGATGACTACAACGGATGTAGATAATTTCCCGGGATTTCACGAGGGGGTTCTTGGCCACCAGCTCATGGACAATATGAAAAAACAGGCTGTGCGTTTTGGGACCACTGTATTGTCCAAAGACATTACCTCTGTAGATTTTCGTGTCTCTCCGTTTGTCTTAATGTCTAATGAGGAGAGATACACGTGTGATGCTTGCATTATTGCTACGGGAGCTTCTGCTAAGCGTTTGTATATTCCTGGAGCGGGGGATAATGAGTTTTGGCAGAAGGGAGTTACAGCTTGTGCTGTGTGTGATGGGGCCTCGCCGATTTTTAGAAATCAAGACTTGTTTGTTATCGGAGGGGGGGATTCAGCTTTAGAAGAAGCTATGTTCCTTACTCGTTACGGTAAACGCGTATATATTGTTCATAGAAGAGATGAGTTGCGAGCCTCAAAAGTTATGATTCAGCGCGCTGAAAGTAATGAAAAAATTCATTTTTTATGGAATAGCGAGATCGTCAAAATTTCTGGTGATACTGTGGTGCGTTCTGTAGAGATTATTAATAATCAGACGCAGGAAATTTCAGAATTTGAAGCTGCTGGGGTGTTTTTTGCTATAGGACATCAACCAAATACGGCGTTTTTAGGCGGACAGGTCGCTTTGGATGAACAAGGTTATATTATCACAGAAAAGGGCTCTTCTAAGACGAGCGTGCCTGGGGTGTTTGCAGCTGGTGATGTGCAGGATAAATATTATAGACAAGCAATCACCTCTGCTGGAAGCGGATGCATGGCGGCTCTAGATGCTGAGCGGTTTTTAGCCTAGGGCAATGGCTATTGCCGTGGCATAGTCGCGGCAATGGCTTAGGGATAATAAGATTTTTTTTATTCCGAATTGTTCGTAGATATGTTGGGGGAGTCGAACGGAAGGCTGGTTGTGCACCTTAATAATTTCTATATCCTTCCATCTAAGGTGAGATCCGATCCCTGTGCCTATGGCTTTAGAAACAGCTTCTTTTGCAGCAAAGCGTGCAGCTAAACTTGGTGTGGGGGATGTTTTCCCAAGGCAATACTGCCGTTCTTGCAGGGTAAATACCCTGTGTAAAAAACGCTCCCCGTGAATTTCAAGGGCTTTGCTAATCCTAGCAATTTCAATAATGTCTATACCAGTACAAAGAGGCTTCATAGATTTTAGAGTGTAGCCTGCTTTTTCTTATATAACAATCCTATAGAGATAAACCCTGTTTTACATAAAGCGTATCCTATGGTTGCCAGAGTGAGAAAATGTGCTGTTGGGTGGTTCTTAATCCCAAGTCGAGATAGGGAGGAAGAGAACAATGCCATTATGCAAAGGATAAAAAATCTCTTTGAAAGGAAAGAGTGTAATAAATATTTTTTTTGAGATATCTTCTGAGAAAGAAGTTCACAGTTAGTGGTCGCTTGAGCTTCAAGCATATGCTTCAAACAGAAATGATACTTTAAGTGAGATAGTCCCCAAGCTGCAGCTGATGCGAGTATAAAAACTTTGGTAGATAACGGAGTGGAGGAGACGAGTTTAGAAGCTGCTATGAGCAACTTGACTCCTCCGTATAACCATATTAATCCTGGCGTATGAGCCAGTAATCGATTTCGATTCAACATATAAGGTAACTCTTTTTAAGATCTGAGGACTCACTGTATCATAAAAAGAAAAAATTCTTCCGCCTTTATCAGAAGGAGGGCAGTAGTCATGAATTTTTTAGCTATTATACACTGGAATCAATCTAGGTTTATTTGGGTTTCTGAAAAGCTGGGGGTCCAAATATCTTGGTATGGCCTGTGTTTTTCTTTGGGTGTGTTTTTATCTTGCTTATTAGGTATTCGTTTAGCCCTGTCTTATTGTAAGGATGTTAAGGAGAAGACATCTGTAAAGACTGCCTTAGAAAATTTTTCTTTATACTCGCTGCTATTTATTGTGTTGGGTGCGCGTGTTGCGTATATCCTTTTTTATGGAGGACGTTTTTATTGGCGGCATCCTGCGGAGATAATAAAAATCTGGCATGGTGGGTTAGCTAGTCATGGGGGGATTTTAGCATTAATTTTATGGGCATGGTGTTTTGCTTATAGATCCAGGAAAACTTTGCCGAGGTTGAGTTTTTTATTTCTAGTTGACTTGTGCGCTGCTGCATTTGGTTGTGCTGCTTTTTTGATTCGTATAGGAAATTTTATGAATCAAGAAATCGTAGGAACGCCTACTTCTTTACCTTGGGGTGTGGTTTTTTCAAATCCCACAGACGGTATTCTAGGACAGGTTGTCCATCCTGTGCAGTTATATGAGGGGATAAGTTATCTCATCTTTTCAATAGTCATTTACTATCTCTGTTATGCTAAGCGTTTACTTTTAGGTAGTGGATTACCTTGTGGGCTTGCTTTGATGGGAACGGCTGTCATTCGTTTTTTGGCTGAATTTGTAAAAAGTCATCAAGGAAACGTAGTGAGTGAAGCAAGTTATTTGACAATAGGCCAGATGTTGTCTTGTCCAATGTTTTTATTAGGGTTAGGAATAGTATTTGTATATTTTATTAGAAAAAAACGTAGATTTAGGTTTTTTTCTTGAGTACATAGCCAGAGGTATATAGGAAATGGCTTCTGTGTTATTCTATTTTTTAGCTTAAGAATAATAGAGTTTCCCCTAATGAATAAACGTTCGTTTTTGTTTGTTTCTTTGGTTGGTACGGCTTTTGTCGCGTGTCAGTGCTTTTTTGGATATAATGACTTTAAATCGTGCAAGCAATTAGCTGAGAAACAAAAAACCATTTCTGAATACGTATTAGCTGCTACGGAATCTTTAGGACTAGGAGTGGTATCCTGGACTGATTCATTAGATAAGAATGGCGACGAAGGACATTATGCTGTTCGGTTTGGTAAAAACCTTCTTTTGCTAAACAGGGATAAGTGTGTAGACTCTGTGTATGCTTCAGATGCTGTTTGGGAACTTGTAGAACAGACAACGGCATTTGATAATATTCGTATCGGCTTATACGAAGATAGCACCCAACGTACAGATGGGACTCGGATGGATAAGGTATTCTTGCCATCCGGTGATGAAGGGTTGCCTGTATTGGCTGTCGAGTTCCGCAATGGTCGGGAGCCTATTGTTTTCTTGGGTGAGTACAAACAAGGAAAACTTTTAAACAAAGATAGTACGGTTTTCGGTACTTCCCTAGTATTTTGGCGATCAGGCAATGAATATATTCCTTTAGGGATTTATGATTCGCGCTCATCGCGATTAGAGTCCTTAGATTTACCTCTATCTAAAGCTGCTGTGTTTGCCTCTACAAAAGCTGCTGAATCAGAACAAAATCAGTACTTTGTGCTAGCTAATGATTACATGCAGTTGGTGGTTTCTCAGGAAAGTGGTTCCGTAGAGGGAATTAACCTACCATTCGCTTCTTCAAATGATATCAGCGTAGTTAATGAAATTGGCGTGGATAGAGACTTGGTCAGTCAGTCGTCTCATGCTGCTTTTTTCCCAGGTGTTATGGCAAAAGATGGGAAAAATGAACTAGTCACTAATGAAATCGGCGGTTTTTATCCTTTGTTAAGAAGAGGGGACCTTTCTAAGTCTGGGAAACCGATTTCATCGCAATTTCACGCTTTAAACTTGGTATCTGGTAGAGAGCTTTCTTCTCCTATTGCTTCTGGGTTCCGTGTTGTTTCTTTTGATAACCAAAAGCTTGTATTAGAAAGCAATAATGGTTCGGTAACAAAGATTTATTCTTTGCAAAATGATTTACCTTATACTTTTGAAATAGAGGTTCGGTTAAACCAGGCTAATGATGATTTGTGGATTACGTCGGGTGTTCCTGAAGTAGAAATCATGTCGAATGCTTTCGTTCCGAGTGTTAAATATCGGTCTTTAAAGAAAAATAAAGCAGAGCTTAGCAATGTCAAGCTACCTAAAGCTAAGGAACCAGTCTCTGTAAAATCTGGTGTGTATCCTCAATGGATTGTTAATGCAAATGGATACTTTGGGATCATTTTGACCCCTCTTTCCGACCTTCCCGCTGGATATGCTTCTTCTTATATTCCTGGATCGGTGGTCCCAACTCGTCTATCTGACTTGAACCCAAAAAATCAAGCTTATCCGGCATCGAAATATCCTGGATATATGACAATGTTACCATTGCCAAAAGAAGAAGGCTCTTCAAGGTTTCTTGTCTATGCAGGTCCTTTATCCGATCCTACATTACGTGCTTTAGATAAGGCCCGTACGGACAGTAGGGGAGAAAGCCCAGAGTATTTGGATTGTATTACGTTCAGAGGCTTTTTTGCTTTTATTACAGAGCCATTCGCTGCGTTATTATTTATTATTATGAAGTTTTTCAAGATGGTGTCTGGTTCTTGGGGGATTTCCATCATCTTATTAACAGTTTTCTTGAAGTTGTTGTTGTATCCTTTGAACGCCTGGTCTATTCGTTCTATGCGTCGCATGCAAATACTTTCCCCTTATATTCAGGAAGTACAGCAGAAATATAAGCGTGAGCCTAAACGTGCGCAAATGGAGATCATGGCTTTGTATAAAGCTAATAAGGTAAACCCAATTACAGGTTGCCTGCCTTTGTTGATTCAGTTGCCATTCTTAATCGCTATGTTTGATTTGCTGAAGTCCTCATTCCTTCTGCGTGGAGCTTCATTTATTCCAGGTTGGATTGACAATTTAACAGCACCGGATGTGTTATTCTCTTGGTCTACGCCAATTTGGTTTATTGGGAATGAGTTCCACTTATTGCCTATTCTTCTAGGTGTCGTTATGTTAGCTCAACAGAAGGTTTCGGCTGCAAAACGATCGAAGGTAATGACGGAACAACAAAGACAACAAGAAGCCATGGGAACGATGATGGCTTTGTTGTTCACATTCATGTTTTATAACTTCCCATCAGGTTTAAATATTTATTGGTTTTCTTCTATGTTGTTGGGTGTTATTCAGCAATGGGTAACTAATAAGATTTTAGACAGCAAACATCTCAAGAATGAGGTTATTCTTAATAAGAAGAAGTAGGGAGTGATGAATGAGCCTTGCTGTAAAACTAGCTCATATTCATCGATGTAGTGTGTGTTTGAACGGGAAATATTATGCGTGCGTGGGAAAACTTCCTTCTGCAACAGGAAAAAGAGATCGGAGTCCATACGGTTGATAAATGGCTTAGGTCATTGAAAGTTTTGTGCTTTGACGCATGTAACTTGTATCTTGAGGCTCAAGATTCTTTCCAAGTCACATGGTTTGAAGAGCATATTCGTCATAAGATTAAGACGAGTTTGATCAATAACAATGGGAAGCAGATTCGCGTTCATATTTCCTCTTTAGATAAAGCGGCTCCCTATAAGGAAAAGCAGATACAGCAAGAGAAAACAGCGTATTTCACTATGCAATATGGGAAAACAGATCCCGATATGACATTTTCGAGTTTTCTGGTTTCTCCTGAAAATGATTTGCCTGTAAGGATTTTGCAGGAGTTTACAAGACCTGCGAAAGACACAGGGACGTTTCCGTTTAACCCTATTTATTTATTTGGACCAGAAGGATCTGGAAAGACCCACCTTATGCAAGCCGCTGTCAATTCTATGCGTGCGGCTGCAGAGGATAAAGTTCTCTATGTTACTTCTGATATGTTCACAGAGCATTTAGTATCTGCTATACGCTCTGGAGAAATGCAGCGGTTCCGCACTTTTTATAGAAATGTAGATGCGTTGTTTATTGAGGATATAGAAGTGTTCTCTGGTAAGGGAGCTACCCAGGAAGAGTTTTTCCATACATTTAACTCCCTGCATACGGAAGGTAAGCTTATTGTTATTTCTTCTTCTTGTGCGCCAGCTGATCTTAAAGCAGTTGAGGAGCGATTGATTAGTCGATTTGAATGGGGGGTAGCTGTTCCTATTCAACCTTTAGATAACAATGGATTACGGAGTTTTCTTTTACGCTTGGCAGAACAGTTAAATGTCCGTATTGAAGGAATGGCTTTAGATTTTTTAATTACAGCCCTTTCTTCTCAAATGCAGAGTATGATTCACGCTATGAAATTGTTATCTAAGCGAGTGGCTTATAGAAAGCTTTCGCAGCAATTATTATACCGTGATGACGTTGAAACTCTTTTACATGATGTATTAGAAGCTGCAGAAAACACACGATTGACTCCATTAGGAATTATCCGGGTTGTTGCACAGTATTATAATGTTTCTCCAGAAAGTATATTAGGGAGATCTCAACTACGAGAGTATGTGTTACCTCGTCAAGTGGCTATGTATTTGTGCAGGCAAAAGCTTTCATTATCCTATGTTCGTATAGGGGATATTTTTTCTAGAGATCATTCAACAGTTATCTCCTCAATTCGCTTGATCGCTCAAAAGGTGGAAGAAGAGCGAGACGATATCTTCATGGCTGTTCAAGACTTACTCAAACAGTTAACCTACTCGTTTGACTATCGT
>CALGBW010000029.1 GCA_937884635.1 uncultured Chlamydiaceae bacterium | reverse complement strand
CGAAATTGAGCTTCCTCCCCCTCCTTTCGATCGGAGAAAGATTTACAAATACGTTGGTAGAAGACCTCCGCCTGATCATACAGTTGCTCGCAAAGAAATGCGTCAGGAATTTCTAAACAGCTAACTTTTAAAGCTCCACCACTTTCTAACATACGTATATGCTCGGATATACCTGTTATATCACGCGTAATAATACCTACACGCCCTCCGCGGCTAGGCACATAATCCATATGGGTAAGCAGCTCTCGTTCCTCTACAATAAGCGATAGCCGATAGGCATGCTTCTCTAAAGCAATAATATAACGAGTCGCTGCAGAAAGCACATGCTCTGTTCTCTGCATCTCAAGCCCATTTCTCACCAAAGAAACAGACAAAATATTGTCACGTATGTGCAACCAAAAACCAAAGCCCCGATGAAAAGCCCCTGTCTCCACTTCTCTAGATGGTGTTAACAAAACACCAAACCCTTCTTCTAGGACTGTTCTAGAAACAGAGTATTCCAAACGTACATCAGAACAACTTTCTACGTTAGAGATGAATAACCCATACCAAGAAGCTGGTGAGACCTCTAGCATAGGAAAATATTTGGACAAAAGAATCCACTCACGCCATTTCCAATTATCAGCATGATTAAGGGATAATGTCGTAATAGAAGACCACTTAGGCTCACCTTGTAAGTGTTGATCTATATCCTGTTTCAGCTCACTAACAGACGCATAACGCTGACTAGGATCCTCTGCTAAAGCGCGCATCACCACTTGAGAAAGAGCCCCTGGGATATTCCGATAGGGAGCCACTTCTTCTGGAAGAAGAATAGGAATGCCTTCTATGCGTTTGCCTTTTTTCCTTCTAAATGGGAAAGACAGAGTTAGCATCTGATACAGGATAACCCCTAAAGCATATACCTCCGTTCTCTCTGAAGCTAAACCACCCTTTAAGCGTTCTGGAGGCATATAGTCAGGAGTTCCAACTATTTTCCCTGGAACTGTCATGCTTGCAAAAGCCCGTACCCTAGGATAAGAATCTACATCCTCTTCTACTGTATTTTCTGATAAAGCAACTGCAGCGCCCCAATCTAAAATCACCACCTGGTTAAAAATACCCAGTAGAATATTATCTGGTTTTAAATCCCTATGAAGAATGCCCTTAGCATGAACATATTCAATGGTAGAACAGATCTTATGAAAAATAGAAAGAAAGGCCTGAATAGAAGTCTTCTCTGCCAATTCCTTGGACAGAGTTTCTTTTTGCCAGACGCTTTTAAACAAGTTTTTTAGTGTATACCCTTCTATGTAGGGCATGGTGTAATAAACAGGATCCTGATCACTACAAATAGAAAAGACTGAAACTACTCCTGGGTGCACAAGGTCAGCAGCAATTTTAGCCTCTCGAAGGAAACGTTGTTTAAGAATAGGATTTTGCGATAAATCTTTTCTTATACATTTTAAAGCAACTTTCCTAGAGCACAGAGGATCATATACTAAATATACCTCCCCCATGCCTCCTTTGCCAATCATTCTAATCTTTTCGTAACGTTGCAAAAACGGCGGGCTCCTATCTACACATACTTATACCAACAGGACTGCCATCCATCCTTAGACCGCATCAAAATGATTAAAACGAGGATAACTTATCCAAAATGCTTTGTAATTCGATATAACTATTTTTTAAAGCCTCTTCCTTACTCTTTACTAACTCAGGATTAGCCTTAGCGCAGAAATTCTTATCTTCCAACAATTTGGATGTATTGGCAACAACCCGTTCTAAACGAGCTTTCTCTTTTTCTAAACGCACCCGCTCTTTTTCCTTCTGCTCAATAGGAACAAAAATACCTAATCGCACTTCATCCACAGTTCCCAAACTATACAACCCTTCTTTAGGCTCTTCAGTTAAAAACTCTATGGAAACTAAATTTCCCAGAGCCAACATAATAGACTGATATTCTTTTACTTTAGAATCCGAGCTAATCACAAATGCTGTCAAAGGCACTCTCGGATCTAACTGCATTTCTCCACGAATATTTCTAATCGTATAGACAAGACGCTCAGCAAAAGCAAAAGACTCATGCAAATCCTTCGGCATAGGAATCTCAATGGCCTGAGGCCATGGTGCAACTACACAGGCATCTGCTCGTAACATACGCAACAGATGTTGTGTAATCGCATCCCCTCCTTCACTAGGGATAGCACCAAATACATCTTTAACTCGTAAGAAGAGCGTTTCTGTAATAAACGGCACAATTGGGTGTAAAACCCCTAACATATTGACTAACAAAGTTGCCAGCAGAATACATTTGGCTTTTCTTTGCTCTGGAGAGCCTTGTTTTCCAAATAGCGTAGGCTTGATAATTTCAATGTAAGTCGAACACAAGTTCTTACGGAAAAACTCGTAAGACATCATAGCTATCTTATCAAACGAATACTGCTCGTAAGCAGGCGTTAGTTGAGCTAATAACTGGTTAAACTCATCGATAATATAATAATCCTCTAACCCTAATAGCTCCGGAGAAACTCCTGCCAATAGACCTTCTACTCGAACTTCTGAAATGTATTGGAAAATAAACCGAGCACCATTCCAAATCTTATTTACAAAGTTCTTGTACTCTTCAAACAACCGATAATCCAAATCGATTTGTTCACCTCTATTCGCACAAGACGCTAATGTCATGCGGACCGCATCCGCACCATATTTATCAATCATAGCAATAGGATCTATGACGTTACCCTTAGATTTAGATAACTTCTCCCATTTCGCTACAACATTCTCTGGTAAGCTCGCTCCCATATCATAAGCCAGCTTCTCATCTCCGGAGATATAGTCCCATTCTCCTAAATCGTTGTACCGCTTGTATGATTTACCAAAAATCAACCCATGTAAAACAACGTCTGAGAAAGGTTTACGTTCAACCATTGTCGAACAGAGCAACACCATTCGTGTAACCCAGAAGAACAAAATGTCATGCCCAGTTACTAACACCGCTGTCGGATAGAATTTCTGTAAAAGAGAACTTTGCTCGTCAGGCCAACCTAAACAGGTTAACGGCCACAGACCCGAGGAAAACCACGTATCTAAAACATCGGGATCTTGGTACCAAGAATCAGGATCTTGAGCTACCTCCTCAGGGACTCCATCACCTTCATAACAAATTACTCGCTCTTCATCGTGTTTGTGATACCAAACAGGAATTTGATGTCCCCACCACAACTGTCTACTAATACACCAATCACGCAAATTATTTACCCAAGCTAAATAATTCCGCTTAAACTCTGGAGGAAAGATTCTAATATCTTGACTATCCACAAACTCGCGTAAAGAAGAGCGGAACGAGCTCACTGCAACAAACCATTGCTTGGATAAATAGGGTTCAATTACAGCTCCAGATCGATAAGAAACCCCTACTCGTAGCTTATACGGATCTTTTTTCACAAAAAGTCCCATACTATCTAGAGAAGAAATAATATCCTGTCGTACCTGCTCTTTACTTAAACCAGAAAAAATACCGCCATTTTCATTGATCTCACCAGTAGGAGTGAGAATATTAATCATAGGCAGGCCATGATTCATAGCTGTTCGGTAATCGTCCTTATCATGAGCAGGCGTAATCTTCACAGCACCTGTTCCAAAAGTAGGATCTACACAAACGTCACCAATGATAGGAACCTGCCTATCTACAAAAGGCACGTAAACCTTCTCCCCAATCAAATGAGCATACCGCTCGTCATCAGGGGCGACAGCAATCGCGGTATCTCCTAATATTGTCTCCGGCCTTGTTGTTGCAACAGTGATGTATTCATCCTTATCAACAACTTGATAACGAATATAGTAGAGCCAGCCATCCTGCTCTTCATATTCCACTTCATCATCAGCTAAAGCTGTTTGTAAGACAGGGTCCCAGTTAACTAAATAGTACCCTCTATAAATCACCCCTTTATCGAATAACTTTTTGAAGGCCTTCTTAACAGCTCGATTGGCCGCTGGTTCCATGGTAAATCGTAACTTAGACCAATCACAGGAACAGCCCAGCTGGCGCAGCTGAGTGAAAATGACCTTTTCACTCTGTTCCTTCCATTCCCAAATATGGTTAATAAACTCCTCTCGAGAAAAATCAGCTCTACGTTTACCTAGAGATGCATATAACCTTTTCTCTACAACAGTTTGCGTAGCAATACCAGCATGATCTGTACCCGGAATCCAACAAGCCTCATAACCTTGCATCCGCTTATAACGAGTCAAGATATCTTGCAATGTATTCACTAGGGCATGCCCCATATGTAAAACCCCTGTTACATTCGGAGGAGGCATTACAATGGCATAAGGGGGTTTATCGTTCTCTGCAGATGCCGTAAACCACCCCGACTGTTCCCAAAAAGCATATAATTTTTCTTCAAAATCCTTGGAATTATACGCTTTAGGAAAATCTTCTTTCTCCATACCTTTTATAAACCCTGTACAAACTGTTCTGTGCCTTTAAGCTTTGACATATGCTCCCCCTAAAGAAATGGGATTTTGGATGCACATGTAGTTACTAATACTGCCCTATAACGATGTGTAGTCTTACCACGCGTTCCAATTCGACAATGCCCTGCCTAAGTGGTGTTTTAATTTATTGATGTGGATGTACTGCTTATACATACGATAATCGCGTTTCTACAACGCCAACACTTGATGTCTTACAAATGCGTTCCTCTAAGCATTTTGTCTAAATGCTTTACCCTCTGTGTTTGGTAGAGCTTGCATTCACAAGAAATCATATAGAAAAATATATAAGAAAAGAGCGTTTTGCTAAATCTGAAAGAAAATATTGTTATTCCGCCCTTATCCCGAGTCTCAAGGAACGGGCATTCGTGCAGAATATGTCATGGAGCGAAAAGTTGAAAGAAACTAACTTAGAGAGATGACTTCCGTCCACAAATGATGTTGCCGAGATACAATTTTACGATCCCCATGCAACAAACACACCTTATAGGAAACCATACCATTATGCTCTTGGTACTCAGGACCGCTTAACCGATAAACACGGTAGCCAGATAACCGATCTACCTGGTAGACCAGTTTTTCGACCTTCCCATCACCATAATATACCCAGAGATGAAGAGAACAAGGAAGTTGCTTGCTCATACGCGCTGGAAGATTCCATGAAACAACAAGCTGCTGACCTAAAAATTCACGATCGCACTCCCGCTGAATATTTAGATGAGCAGCAGCTGTGTAATCGGTATCAATAAACTCCATGAATGAATGCAGAGAAGGAGCCGAGCATCCCGATAACATAAGGAGGCAGAACACAAAGCAGCCCCCCAAGATTGCAAAAATTTTACAGTAATAATAGCGCAAAAACAAAAGCAAAGAGTGCAAAAGACTCAACTATCCCAATAGAAGCAAATGATTTACCGTAAATAGCAGAAGAACGTGCATATGCTTGTATAGCACTAACGCAGCACTTACCCTGCATAACAGCTGAAATTAATAACGCGATACCCACAGAAAGTCCCATAAAAATCGCTCCGATAGCAGCGACCTTCTCATCTTTTATGGCATCTCGTAATAACAACATGAAGATTAAACCATAAATTGATTGAGAAGAGGGCATAGCTGACAATCCGATAATCTTTCCATGCCCTTCATCAATTCTAGACATTACTGCATGAGAAGCCACGCCAGCCATACCACAGCCGATAGCACTTCCTATCATTGCTAACCCCATTGCTAAAACAGGGCCTACAACAGACAAATCCATCATATATATACCTTACCTTGAAACTTGTCGTGAACAACAAAAAACGTTTAAGTCCTATTCTCGTTCCAAACCTTGCGAGTTCTAGTCAATCAGCCAACTATTTAATCAGCCTTATGACAAAAACGCCTTTTCAATGGTTGGAAGAGCTTTCCCCCACCGTCAAAACTATAATGATACCATTCAATAAAATTTAATCGGAGACCATGAATCACCCCACTCATGATAGACAGTGTTATGTTCACAGAATGTCCAAACGAAATAATAACAAAAGCAATTAGAGGAGAAAATCGAGAGCCCATTTGCATCACAGTTCCCCCAACCATAGCACCAGCTAGTCCTAACGCATAAATTCGTAAATAAGAAAGGACATCAGAAAATACCTGAATCAAAGCTGACAATTCATCTATGCCTCTCCACCCTCTTTGTAACATCGCTCCTAGAACAGCAGCTCCTAAACCAACTGCCATCATATATAATCCCCAAATCCCACCAAGATCATAAGGGACATGCAAAGCATAATGAATAAGAGACGTGGACTGTAAGTATGAAGGGAGGTACAGATAAGCCCCACAAATAAAAATCACCCAACCAAATCCGGAATATCTACGTAAACCGTAACGCAACATTCCTAATCCCATATGTATAGCACCGACAAGGAGGGCTATTTCCAATAAAATACTATCAATAAATTTATCATATACAATAGGTTTGCGGATTCCTTCTTGATCCTTAATCGAAGTAGCTAAAAGGAAGTCCTTAGGTGTTTGCTTTTCCTTCAAGGAAGGATGATCCGCAACTAATTCTCTATATGCTTTTGGCTGTTCTTTGAGATAATATGCTGCTTTTTTCAATGCTAAAGCATGAGTTAATGAATACTCCCTTATCGGGTTAGAACAGCTAACCGAGACTCCAAAGAATGAAGTTGTAGCCGCTCCCCAAGCAATACACCCTACGCCCAAAATAGCAAACATCTTGAGAAAACGAGCCAAGGCTTTGGAAGCTTTCATTTGCAAACGCAACTTGTACATCAAGAATAACGCAATCGCTAAGAAAACAAGCCCATACCCAGCATCATTAACAATCATAGAGAAGAAGAAAAAAAAGGAAATAAAGACCCACCCAGAAGGATCCTTATCTGTAGATGCTGGTGCATCATAGATGTTCACTAAATCTTCTCCCATACGAGAAAACCCAGTGTTGTCCAGATGTGTGGGAACGATCTCATCCGGATCTGGTGCAACGGCTTCTACATATACCTCGTATTTTGCACACAGCTCTTCTACATCCCGAATTCTATCATAAAGGACCCAACCCAAAACATAAAACATCCTACCTTCAAGGACATCTTCAGAACTGTTTTCGGCATGTTGTAGACGTTGCTCATTATCATATTCGCACAGTCCTTCAAGAATATCTTGCCTGTAAGCGTATAACTCACTTAAACGAGATCTTTTTCGATGGATGCTTGTTGCAGCTTGAGCTGCTTCCTGTTGCAGTTCATTTACAGAACGGGGGGCTTCCATTTCTATGTACAGATCTTTTGGAAGATCAACCAAGCCAATAACCACGTAATAATCAAAGTTATAAGCTGTAGATAAATAGAATACGTTTTCTTGAGCCACTTCTAATTCTTGGCCATCCACATGACGTCTGTAGAAGAAACGAATTGTCAATCCTGTTTTCAAAGAAAATTCTTTATTTTCTTCTGAAGAAAACGCCCCTAAAGGCTTAACTCGAACAATTTCCTTATTTAACGCCTTAACTTGTTCTGTAAGTGCTCCTATCTCTTGATTAAGAGAAAAAATTTCGTCCAAAACTTGATCTAAAGAAAGTTTCTCAGAACGCGCTGCTGCCAAAGAAGGGTCCTCTACTTGGACAGATCCTAAAATCTTCAATGCATCTGAAAAACGACGAATTTGATCTGAAACAAGAAAATTTCTCTTAGAAATGAACTGAATCACACCTAGATCTCTGCAAGCAGAGAAAAATTCGGACTTATTACGCCCTATAAAAAGATATTTTCCTACATTTACGCGCACTCGGATTCCTCCTTACGCTGATCAATCTTCTTTTTCGCAATTTTTACTTGTCCTACAGTCGTAATGCTTCGGTCACTCAAAAAGATCGCTATCTTTTTCAAAGTTTGTGTCGTATCTGGAATAAGTTTTTTTTCAAAAAGATTGACTCGAATAGATACATTACGCAGTTCATTCTCAAGCAGTACCAATCGCTCTCTAGCTACTTCAGCACGAATTTTTCCTATAACAAATTCTTTTGAAGAAGCGATCAGTGGATCAACCCAAATGGGCGTACCTATCAAAGAATACGGCGACTCTTTGATAACAATATCGCGAATAACAGGAACTTCGACTCCGGTAATGTTTTCATATTCCTTCTGCACGCTTTCAACTTGAAAACTGTGCATCACTGAATCGATGTACAATGGAATACTAAACAATTCTGCAAAAGCATACACCCGATCTCTGGCCTGTTCATATAATTGCCAACTCTCAGCTGCATCACGTGCTGCATTCTGCACTTCGGCTTGTAACAAAGCCTTCTTCAGCTTCAGGGTTGGCAAGTACATTTCCAATCGAGCTAATTTTGCTTTTTCTAATCGATAAGAATTTTTAGTTAGCTTGATCTGCGAAGACATTATGTGGCCAATACTTGTTAATTAACTGTTCCTTAATCCCCACCTCTTCTGAGAAGAAACTTCTTGCTAAAATATTCCATCCCATATCCAAGGCAGCCTCTAATGACAGATTCACATCTAAACTCATCAGATGAGTCTCAAATAGCTCTGCAAAAGCTAAAAGCTTCTTATCCCAGTTTGATAAACGGAATCCCATAGCCATCCTTTCAGCAGCTTTTCTGGAATCAGCGTACAAACGAATCAGAGCATTAGCCAAATCTCCGTGATCTTCCCTAGTAGACTTACCAATTACCAACTGTTTTAGTCGAGACAACGAACCAAATGGATCAATTCTATTGTCTTTCAAATAAAACTGTCCTTCCGTGATAAACCCAGTGTTATCAGGAACGGGGTGGGTAATATCATCGCCAGGCATGGTTGTGACACCGATGACAGTAATAGATCCTCCATTCGCTATGTCTACAGCCTTCTCATAACGAACTGCTAAATCCGAATACAATGAACCTGGATATCCTCTATTGGCAGGGATTTGGTCCATAGTAATGGCAATCTCTTTAAGAGCATCTGCAAACGCTGTCATATCAGTCAGCAACACAAGAACGTTCTTTTGTTGCTCAAGAGCAAATTTTTCTGCACAGGCCAAAGCCATATCAGGAACTAAAACACATTCTACAGGGGCATCTACAGCTTTATGAATAAACATCACACACTTATCAGCAAACCCTAATCGCTGTGATTCCTCTACGAAGAAACTGTAATCAACAAATGTTAATCCCATTCCCCCAATAACGACAATATCCGCATCTGTCTGCGCTGCTATACGCATCAAAAGAGCATTATGATTCTCTCCAGAAGAAGAGAAAATGGGGATCTTTTGAGAACGAACGATACAATTGAACACATCAATCATAGGAATATTCGTTCTCACCATCTGTTTAGGAACGGTACGACATACGGGGTTAAACGATGGTGTGGAAATAGGAATTAACTCCCCAAAACAATCTTCTTCACCATCTATGGGCTTACCAATACCATTGAACCTACGTCCGATCAATGACTCCCCAAACAATACTTCCATAGCACGGTTTAGGAATATCACCCGATCTCCTGTTGATAAACCTGATGTTCCCCCAAATACTTGTAGCGTTACTTTCTTCTCATCAAAACGTAAAACTGAAGCGTATAAAGAACGACCATCCCCTAATTCTATTTGAGCTAACTCGCCTAAACGCGCCCCTTCTGCCTCTACAGAAATTAAATTACCTTTAATGTCCGTGATTTTTGTATAAATCGTTTGCATATACTTACACCGTCTGCACAGTCTTACTTCCTAACAACGCAGAAATCGTTTCTACCCCCTCCTGGTACTCCGTAGAATGAAATTCTTGACCATTGAGAGTTTTAATTTTACTTTGTAACTCTAAGAAAAAGCTTCTTGCACTGTCAGGACAATCAAAATCAAATTTTGTATCAAAGATACGACTCATCAAAGCAAATAACTCAATCTGCCTTTCAAAAGGGCAGTAGCAATCTACTGGATCAAAAGCATTTTGCTGCAAATAGCAAAAATCATAGAGCTCGGCCTTTAAGTAGATTTCCATATCATCCATGGAAACTCCCTCTTCACCAACGACTTCCATCCTCTTACTAATCTCAGCTCCTTCTCGTAAGAAGCGGCTTGCTTTTTTAACTGAGGCTCTCCACCCTTGGACTCTATTTTCCAAAATATCGGAAACTTTTTCTAAATACTTAGACCAAGAAATCATGGAGTCAATTGAAGGATAGCGCCTTGCATCAGCTCGAGCTTTAGATAACCCACAAAAAGCCCCTACCACAGACAATGTAGACTGAGTAACAGGTTCTTCAAAGTTTCCTCCTGCTGGAGATACAGCACCACAAATAGTAATAGATCCCTCTGAGCCGTCATTCGTACGAACAACCCCTCCACGCTCATAAAAAGCCGCTATCCTGGAAGATAAATAAGCAGGAAAGGCTTCTTCTCCTGGAATTTCTTCTAACCGGCCAGAGATTTCCCGCAAAGCCTGAGCCCAACGAGAAGTGGAGTCTGCTAAAAGCAACACATGCAACCCCATCTGCCGATAATACTCTGCTATAGTAATACCGAGGTAAATAGAAGATTCTCTCGCAGCTACAGGCATAGAAGACGTATTACAGATGATACACGTTCTATCCATTAAGGACTGTCCTGTATGCGGATCTGTAAGATGAGGAAATTCTTGTAAAATCTCTACCACTTCTCCTGCACGTTCTCCGCAAGCGCATAGAATCACTATGTCTACAGAAGCGTATTTAGACAAATGGTGTTGGAGCACTGTCTTACCAGCTCCAAATGGACCAGGAGTACAAAATGTCCCCCCCTTAAGTATAGGAACTTGTGTATCTAAAACACGTAATCCTACATCCATAATCTCATGAGCCGGAACACGTTCTCCTTGAAGCAGTCCTTGTTTAATAGGCCACTTCTGGATCATAGTGAAGCTATACTCTTTTCCATCAGCATCACGTGCTTTAGCTACTACAGTGTCTGCGGAATAAGAACCAGAAGAAAGCACCCACGTAATCGTTACCTCTTTAAAACAAGAGAAAGGAACCATGATCTTATGATCAAAACGCCCTTCCTTGACTATTCCAAGAACATCTCCACGAACAAGAACATCCCCAACAGAAGCCTTTTGTTCATAATCCCACAACTTATCTACAGCGATTGGATTGACGTATTCACCTCGTTTTAAAAAGACGCTATCTGCAGAAAGAA
The DNA here is from genome assembly GCA_937884635.1 of uncultured Chlamydiaceae bacterium. Lineage (GTDB taxonomy): Bacteria > Chlamydiota > Chlamydiia > Chlamydiales > Chlamydiaceae > Chlamydia. The sequence goes on along the minus strand of CALGBW010000029.1, from coordinate 18,226 downwards.
CCTGTAAACGATTTTGCAACCCATCAAAAATAGATTGTAATAAACCTGGGGCTAGTTCAGCTTCCAATAAGTGACCGGAAAAAGTGACTAATGAGCCTAACCCTACTCCCTGAGTATCTTCGAAAACCTGAATTTTAACATCATTTCCGACAACTTCTATTACTTCAGACTTCAACCAAGTCCCATCAACTCCAACATGGGCTACTTCCCCCTGTCTGACGTGCCCATTAACCCGGACTTTAAGTAAATTACCGTAAGCCTCTACAACATGCCCTTGTGTTGTTTGTCCTGAAGTTGTTACCATCTGATTTCTTTCTCCATAGCATTAATCATTTCCCTTCCTTTCTCCAGATTTAACAAACTATTACGAATTGCAAATAAGTAAGAAGTAATGCGAGCTAATATGGCATCTGAATCAAAACTCTTGTCCCTCCCCATCTCTTCGATCTTATGAAACTCATATAAAGCTAAAGTTCGATTTAATGTATGAGGCAAACGACCATAATCGCTTAAAACATCCGACAAATCAAAAAAATCCCTAGGCAATTCGTAATTGGGTGAGTCCTTTTGCATTAACACCTGAAGTACAGTAGGATTCGAGCTATCCTCATCCCTAAGAACGTAAGACACATCCAAATTCATAACGCGAGCTCGAAACCCTGCTAAAACCACTCTCAGATTTTGTCTAAAAGTGAAATACGTGCGTAAAAATTCTGAAGAACTTTGCTGATAATAGTTCAAAAAATCACGTGTTAAACCAGAAAAATGCTTAACACGCTCTTCCGAAGTTTTATAAAGCAATAAAAAATCTTTGAAAAAATCCTCAAATTCGCAGTCATCCGACCACTGTTGTGAGAGGATCATCTGTTCCACTTTTTCTTGAGTGACTTCATTAAATGAATAAGGAATGGGTTTACCAGCCCAAAAAAATGCAAAATTTTCAAAATCAAAAAAACGCTTCAGAATGGTGTAATGCCACCAATCCCGGGAAGAAAGATTTAAAGAAAGAAAGTCGTCAAGAACACTAAAAGTGTAAACAGGTGAGGCCTCTGGTAATTGAGGAGAGAAAAACGATGATAAAAAATAATACTGAGTCATAAAAACTCTAAAATAAAAAAGGTTTATAAGCCTTTCTCTCAAAAGCTTTGAAAGATCATTTCACGAAAATCTTTTTGCAAATAGCGCATTAATAAATCCAATAACGCTTCAGAACTAATGTCTATTACCCAGTTCTTATCTACTACTTTTAACTGAGCCCCGCCGACAAAATTACCTATAGAAACGCTTTTATCTTCCAACTTAGACAAAACTTCTTTTCCTAAAAGTTCATTTACATCTCTAGGATTAACATGTTTGCCTACATAAGCCATAATACTTCCGGTAACCCCCTGAGTCTCCAAGGCTTGAAGAAGGGCGGAAACTAACTTCGCACTAACTTCAGGAGAAGCGATAACACTCCCCAACCACTCGGCTAAAGATTCTTTAAAAATTTTCTGCTCTACAGCTTGTTTCAGCCTTTCTAGAGAACGTTTCCCAGCTAAAACTAACGCAGCTTCTCCCTGTTTTAATTTTTGCGTGGCATCTTCCTCAGCAGAAAGAATAATACGTTGAGCTTCATCTTTTGCTTCCTGAACAATTCTCTTAGCCTGTTCTTTCGCGTTATCTACAATGCGCTCAGCCTCTTCTTCTGCGGGTTTTAATGTTTCGATACGCAAAGCATCACAAATCTGCTGCAATTTATCCTGAGCACTGAGGTTCGCCATATCCACACCAAAGAAAAAAAGAACAAAGTTTATCTTTAAGAACTATCTAGTTATGATCTAGATTGGAGCTGACTGTACCACAAGAACGTTTAAAAGGAAAACTAAATAGACTCCCTCTTATCAGAGGTATGAAGCAGCAAAGGGATTTTATGCATCGTCTCTCGTTACTCTTGTTAGCAAGCGCTTTATGTCTACCTTTAAATGCGTTTTCCGCTACGCGAACTAAAATCCCCGCAAACGCAAATCAAAGAAGGATTTTACGCAAAGAAGCGGCTCGCAATACAAATACCCGTTACACCCCCTCCCAATCTCAGAAAAAACATTCCGCTAGCCCAGAAAAATATATTTCTTACTCTGAGGAGAACTACCATTTATCGATACCTCAATCCTGGCAATGCATCAATGATAAAACGCAATTACCAGAAAAACTAGATATGGTGCTTATTGGGAAAGGAGCTGGCGGCTTAACTCCCACAATAAATATTGCTCAGGAAACTACGACAAAACCTCTTGCAGACTACCTAGCAGAAGCTATCGCCTATCATAAAGCCAGCGAGACAACGTTAAATTCTGCTATCTTCACACCCTTCCCTGCCGTAAATTGCGAATTTACAATCGTAAAAACTGAAAAGACCTCTTCATGGGGCAAAGTTATTTGTTTGCAGGCTATTGCTATCGCTAATCATACCGCATATGTATTTACAGGAACGACAACGTTAGACGACTACGAGAGCATATCCTTAGTTTTTCTGAAAACTGTCTCTTCTTTTGCTTTATCAGAAACTCAAGCTACGTCTAGCGATGCAGTTCTGGAAAAAGCACTCAAACAGTTAACAACAACTCCCTAGCGAGAAACCTCTTCTAACAAAGCCACATCTTGATGCAAAACGGCCATTGCTAAAGCATCGAAAATGAATCGGATTTTTACTTCTTTTTCTGCTATTTTCAGCTTCAAGGAAACTGGAAAGCGAGAAAAAAGCAATTGAAAAGGGAGTTCCACAAGACGGTCCTGCACAGAAACCGAAATAACAGCATTCCCTAAAATAGATCGAGACTGATAAAGCTGAGAACACAGCGCAGCAAACTGATTAATAGCAGCCTGCATTCCAACATCAAAAACATAAGTTGAAGAACAACAACTACAGGATAGCGAACCTTCTACATCAAGCAAAGAAAATGTCACCTCGCCTTCATTACAACATGGGCAAGAAAAGACTAATAATGGGTCCCCGTTCATTTAGTATTTCGCGAGGGCCCCAAGCCGCGCAGACTTAGGGAGGGATAGCTCCTGCATTCCAGCAGCAAAACCTCGCTTTCTCCTTTTATTTTGCTATCCGTCTATTTTACTACACATCTTGAGCAGCCAACTGCCTGATAAATTCTGTGACAGAAGCTTCTAAAATCTGCGTATCGCCAGAAAACACCCTAATTCCTTCTGCCAATTTTTCAGTGGCCATGGCATCCTCATTCATAAGAAACCGAAAAACACTCTCTGTCAACTCCACAGGCTGAATATCCAACTCCTTCACCTTTTCAGGGGAGAGCTGTCTCTGAATGTTTCCTCCCTGCTCCTGCTTCAGTTCTTCAATCAACTTAGGGGAAATTGTAAGAAAATCACAACCAGCCAAAGCTAGGACCTGTTCCTTAGTTCGAAACGAAGCGGCCATTATCTGAGTTGAAATATCAAACTTCTTGTAATACGTATAAATACTTGATACAGAAGCCACTCCAGGATCTGACTCAATTGTGTAACCATCCTTACCATAAGCCGCAATCCACCAGTCGTAAATCCGACCTACAAAAGGAGATATCAAAGTAACCTTAGCATTAGCTGCAGCAATAGCTTGTATCAGGTTAAATACAAGAGTCACATTACAGGCGCACCCCTGTTGTTCCAAGATTTCAGCAGCCTTGATACCTTCCCAAGTCGCAGGAATCTTAATAAGTAAACGCTTTTTATCTCCGCCACACTTCTCGAACAACTGAGAAAGAAATAGTCCCCTTTGCACCATAGCTTCTATATTGAAAGACAATCTGGGATCGATCTCTAAAGAAACTCGCCCTGGGACACTTTTTAAGATCTCCAAACCAAAACTAACTTGGATTCTATCTAAGACCAGTGACATAGTTTGGATATGATCCCCATTCTGACGGATCCCCCAAATTATAGCTTCGGATAACAGGCTCTGATATTTGGGATCCTGAGACGCCCGCAATATCAAGGACGGATTCGTTGTAGCATCCTGGCTTCCAGCAGCCTTTACCAACTCTGGATCTCCCGAATCACAAACGATAACGCTCCAAGATTTTAGCTGATCAAACTGATTGGACATATACTCTCTGTCATTACAAACGGTCGAAAACTACTAACTCCCTCTATTTATGAATGGGATTAGCGGCTCAAATAACTGGCAAAACACAGCCAGCGCCAGATGAAGTCTTCTCATCTTCCTCAGACTTATACTATAAAATTAAATCTAAAGCGAGAATTATTTTAACACACAACTGCCCCTATTTTTTTCTCTATTGCCTTTATCTGTTTCAGAAAATTACCTATAACAAAAAAGCCTATTCCCCTAATTAAGGAATAGGCTTTTGTTCTGCTATCGATCCAAAACTATAGAACTAAACAACGTAGGCTTCTGATTCACTAACAAAATCAAATACCAACTCTTCTTGTTTATGATCTAAATACTGCTTGATACGTCTATGAGTATCAAAACCAGTTCCGCCAGGAATCATATGTCCCATAATCACGTTCTCTTTGAACCCTAACAGATAGTCTGTCTTACCACTACAAGCAGCGTCTGTAAGAACGCGCGTTGTATCTTGGAAGGAGGCAGCAGAAATAAAGGATTCTGTACCCAAGGACGCCTTAGTAATACCCAACAAGACAGGAACGGCTTGAGCTGGTTTACCACCTTCCTCCTCCGTTCTACGATTCTCCTCGTAAAACTCTTTCTTATTAACGTCTTCGCTGAATAAGAGCGTCGTATCACCTGGATCTGTAATGCGGACCTTCTGTAACATCTGACGCACAATAATCTCAATGTGCTTATCGTTGATGTCCACCCCTTGTAAACGATATACCTCTTGTACTTCATTCACTAGATATTTCTGTAGTTCGCGGACTCCACAAATCTCCAAAATCTCATGAGGAACGACCAACCCATCTGTTAACTGTTGTCCCTTCATAACAGTATCGCCACGCTGTACGATCAAGTGCTTCGTCAAGGAAATAAGGTGTTCCTCTTCCATTCCGGTCTCTTCATCACGAACAACCAAAATACGCTTGTTCTTCTGAATACCCTTGAAGTCAACAACCCCATCAATCTTAGCAATATCAGCAGCATCTTCAGGTTTACGAGCTTCAACAAGCTCAGCAACCCTAGGCAAACCGCCCGTAATATCCTTAGTCTTAATGGCTCCTCGTGGCAATCTAGCCAATAACATTCCTGGATCGACCTTCTGGCCTTCTTCCACGGAAATTACGGCTCCGGAAGGGATAGCATAAGTTCCAACTAGCTCCGTCATATCATAATCATCGTAAATCGCAATTTGAGGATGCAACTCCCCTCTATGTTGTTTTACAATCAACTCGACTAAACCAGTATTCTTATTAACGACCCTCTCTGTAGAAATACCTTCTACTAAATCCCCATACTTCACGAAACCAGGTTTATCACAAATAATAGGAATATTATGTAATTCAACCTCTGCAATCCTTTGCCCAGCTACGACCTTCTCACCATCTTTCAGTAGAATCTTCACACCAAGTTCTACCGGGAATAACTCTAAGCTCTCAATAGACTTAGTTTCTAAAAGTTTCTTATACTCTTCTAGAGACCGGCCCTCATCACGGACGACATGAATAGTTCCTTTCTTATTAAGAACCAAATTGTGGCCATCCTGTCCTACGACAACACGAAGATCCATGTATACTAGAACCCCGTCATGACTTGCCAAAATTTCTGGCGTAGAGGACGTAGCAGCAATACCTCCTAAGTGGAACGTTCTCATCGTTAACTGCGTTCCTGGCTCACCAATAGACTGAGCAGCGATAATACCCACAGCTTCTCCGAGACCGATCAAACGTCCATTAGCCAAATTGAGCCCGTAACACTTAGCACACACACCTTGGGGACTTTCACAGGTCAAAGTGGATCGGATCTTGATGCTACTAATTCCAGCATCATCAATGGCCTCAGCTTGCGCAGACGTTAAAACATCCCCACACTTAGCTAAAAGCTTGCTCTTATCTCCAGGCTGATAGATATCTTCCGACACGGTCCGGCCATAGATACGATCCCGCAAAGGTAGAAGCTCTTCTGAACCCTGACGAACGGCAGAAATCTCAATATGGTTTAGCGTACCACAATCTTTTTCTGTAATAATCACATCTTGAGCAACGTCTACTAATCTTCGAGTCAAGTAACCAGAGTCGGCCGTCTTCAACGCTGTATCCGCAAGCCCCTTTCTAGCACCGTGAGAGGAAATCGAGTACTCTAAGACCGTCAAACCTTCTCTAAAGTTAGATGTAATAGGAGACTCAATAATAGCCCCATTTGGCTTAGCCATCAATCCCCGCAAAGCACCTAGCTGCTTCAACTGAGATTTGTTTCCTCGAGCTCCAGAATCAATCATAAGGAAGAGCGGATTGTGCTTACTATTCTTCAGCTTACTAATCTCAGAGTACAAGGCATCGGACAAATGATCTGAAACTTCTGTCCAGATACTAATTGTCTTCGAATGTCGCTCACCGTCCGTGATGATACCATCCTCATACTGCTTCTTAACAACAGCTACCTTATCATAAGCATCTTTCAAGATAGCTTCTTTAACCTCTGGAATACGAACGTCTTTCAGCCCCATGGAAATAGCAGCTTTTGTTGCTTGAACAAACCCTAAATCTTTAAGATCATCCAAGAAACGAACTGTAGCCTCTAATCCTACTTTTTTATAACACTGCAGGATCAGCTCACTGATACGCTTACTTGGCATACTATAGTTCTGGAAGCCCAATTCCTTAGGAACGATCCTATTGAATAACACACGTCCAGGAGTAGTCTCGATAATTTGACCATCAATCCGAACTTTAATCTTCTCATGGATGTGAATCCCTCTTCCGGTTTCATCCCGACGAGAGCCCAAGCGATCATCAAGGAAACCACCAGCTTGCAAAGCCCTCATAACCTCTATGACGTCTTTGAATATCTTCGTTTTTCCTCCATGTTCCTCTGGAAAATATGTAGGATCTGCCATCAAGTAGTATAATCCTAACGTCATGTCCTTAGAAGGAATAGCGACAGGTTTACCCGAAGATGGCAAAAAGATATTGTCTGGGGCCATCATTAAAACTTTAGCTTCAAGCTGAGCTTCTACAGATAAAGGCACGTGAACAGCCATTTGGTCTCCGTCGAAGTCCGCGTTGAACGCTGCGCAAACCAATGGGTGAACGCGAATAGCTTTTCCTTCAATCAATACCGGTTCAAACGCTTGAATACCTAAGCGGTGCAACGTAGGAGCTCGGTTTAATAGAACCGGATGTCCCTTGATGATCTCTTCCAAAACATCCCAAACTTCCGGAGCTCCGCGCTGAATCATTTTTTTTGCAGAACGTATTGTGTAAACGCTTCCTTGATCTTTCAATCGTTTAATAATAAATGGCTCAAACAATTCCAAAGCCATCTCTTTAGGAAGACCACACTGATTAAACTTCAATTCAGGTCCTACGATAATGACCGAACGACCCGAATAATCGACTCGTTTACCCAAAAGGTTTTGACGGAATCGTCCATTTTTTCCTTTCAACATCTCAGAAAGAGATTTCAAAGGTCTATTACCCGCCCCCATTACAGGATGGCCATGTCTCCCGTTATCAAACAAAGCATCAACAGCCTCTTGTAACATACGCTTCTCATTACGCACGATTACTTCTGGAGTTTTCAACCGCAAAATAGCTTTTAAGCGATTATTTCTGTTGATTACTCGTCGATATAAATCGTTCAAATCAGAAGTAGCAAACCTTCCACCATCCAAGGGAACCAACGGACGTAGATCTGGTGGAACAACTGGAACATTCTTCAAAACCATCCATTCAGGACGATTAGAAGATGAAACAAACCCTTCTATGATCTTTAACCGTTTAGCTAGCTTCATCCTAGCTTGTTGTGATTTCGTCTTACGTAACCGATCTTTCAGTTCTTTGAGCAGAGACTGTAAATCTTCTGATTTAAGCAGGTCATAAATAGCCTCTCCTCCCATCTTGGCAACAAAAGCATCTTTACCCCACTTCTCTACAACTTCACGATATTCAGAGTCATTCAATAATTGTTTTTTGACCAAATCAGTCTTACCTGGGTCAATAACAACATACTCTTCATAATAAATAACTCTTTCAAGATCAGAGGCGGTCATTCCTAAAACGTTTCCAATTCTAGACGGAGTCGTTTTAAAAAACCAAATATGCACGATAGGCACCGCAAGCTCGATATGAGCCATGCGTTCACGTCGCACTTTAGATAAAGTCACTTCTACACCGCAACGATCGCAAACGATGCCTTTATGTTTGATCTTTTTATATTTACCGCAACAACATTCCCAATCCTTAGTGGGGCCGAAAATCTTTTCACAAAACAACCCACCTTTCTCAGGCTTAAACGTTCGATAGTTGATAGTTTCAGGCTTTTTGATTTCCCCGCAAGACCACTTATCACGAATAGTAATATCTGAGGCAATCCCTATTTCCAGCTTATCAAACAACCCCTCCTTAGATAGAGAGGAAACGTCTCGAGAATTTTCTCCAAACATTAGTATTTTTCTCCAATAAGTGATTTTTTAAGCATCTACTACCATAGGACGGACATCAAGCCCAAGACCTTGCATTTCTTTAATCAAAACATTGAATGATTCCGGAGTTCCAGACTTCAGCAAGTTCTCTCCCTTAACAATGGATTCGTAAATCCTTGTTCTTCCAGATACATCGTCAGACTTCACAGTCAAGATCTCTTGGAGCATATGAGCAACCCCATAGGCCTCCAAAGCCCAAACTTCCATCTCCCCAAATCGCTGACCACCCATTTGAGATTTACCACCCAACGGTTGTTGCGTAACTAAGGAGTAGGGGCCAATAGACCTTGCGTGAATCTTATCCGCAACTAAGTGGCTCAATTTCAACATGTAGATGTAACCTATAACCACCTTATTGTCAAAGCGCTCGCCAGTTTTTCCATCGAACAAATAGGACTTACCATCTTCTGGCAACCCTTGTTCTATCATCATATCCCAAATTCTAGACTCAGGGAATCCTTCGAAAACTGGAGTTTTAACATGAATTCCTGCGGTTTTAGCAGCATATCCTAAATGTGTCTCTAAAACTTGTCCCAAGTTCATTCGAGAAGGCACACCAAGGGGATTCAGAATCATCTGAATTGTTTCGCCATTAGCCAAATATGGCATATCTGCCTCCGGAACAATCTTGGAAACAACTCCTTTGTTTCCATGACGTCCAGCCATCTTATCCCCTACTTGCAGTTTTCTCTTGGAAGCAACGTACACCTTAACTTGACGGATAACGCCATGATCCAAATCCGCATCTCCTTCACGGATATGTTCTACTTCTGTCTTATAATTGACTTCTAAGCGTTGCAAAGAGGTTTCGTAATCTGACAACAAATTCTTCAAGACATCATAAATATCACAAGTTGGCATCAATAAATCGACTAATGACTCTCTTTCTAAAAGCTCTATAGTCTCTTGGTCGAATACAGTTCCCTCTTGAACTAAAACATCAGCAGTACGTCTGTGAATAATAGAAGCAGGTGCTTTTTCATTGAGCAACAGAGCTCCCAATTTCTCACGATACTCGATTTTCAATTCAGCTAATTGATTTTTGAAATCTTTTTGCAAATCTTTCAAATGCACAGCGTCTTCAACTAATTCATCATCGCTCTTAGAGAGTCGGTCTTTTCTACTAAAGACCTTAACATCCATAACAACACCTTCTGTTCCTGGAGGCACTGTTAAAGAAGCATCTTTTACATCCGCAGCTTTCTCTCCAAAAATAGCCCGCAACAAACGCTCTTCAGGAGCTAACTCTGTTTCTGATTTAGGAGTAATTTTACCGACAAGGATGTCCCCGGGCTTAACTTCAGCTCCAATACGAACAATCCCGTCTTCCCCAAGATTCGCCAAGACCTCTTCAGATACGTTAGGAATATCTCTAGTAATTTCTTCTTTCCCTAACTTAGTATCCCTAGCCGTAAGTTCAAACTCTTCGATATAAATCGATGTATAAGCGTCCTGCTTAATCAACTTTTCAGAAATAATAATCGCATCCTCAAAGTTGTAACCATACCAAGGCATGAACGCTACTAAGATATTCTTACCTAAAGCAAGCTCTCCTTGATCCGTTGCAGGACCATCAGCAAGCACATCTCCCTTAGATACCACATCCCCTATACAACACAACGGGGTCTGATTGATGCAAGTACCAGAATTAGATCTAAGGAATTTCTTTAATTTGTACGTGTTTTTGATAGTGGGGTTATTCTTTGTTGCAACAACAACCTTGAAACCATCTACGTATTCTACAGTACCATCTTCTTCAGCAACAACAATCGTACCAGAATCTTTAGCCGCTCTGCCTTCCAAACCAGTACCAACAATTGGAGCTTCTGTTTTTAATAAAGGAACAGCTTGACGTTGCATGTTTGATCCCATCAAAGCCCTGTTGGCGTCGTCGTGCTCTAAAAATGGTATCAAACCTGTGACAATAGAAACTAATTGCTTAGGTGACACATCCATGTGTGTAACAGTACTCGTATCAGCTTCAAAAGCTTCACCTTTGTACCTAGCCCAACAAATAGGATCAGCAAACATATTGTACTCATCCAAATTTGCAGAAGCCTGAGCAATTACGCAATCCTCCTCCACGTCTGCTGTCATGTATTCAATTTCATCAGTTACCACCCCATCACGAACAATTCGATAAGGAGTTTCAATGAATCCGAACTCATTAATTTTTGCAAAAGCGGATAAAGATGTAATCAATCCAATGTTTGGACCTTCTGGCGTTTCAATCGGACAAATACGACCATAATGACTTGCATGGACGTCCCGAACTTCAAAGCCAGCACGCTCCCTATTTAACCCCCCCGGGCCTAAAGCTGATAAACGACGCTTATGCGTCAATTCTGCAACAGGATTGGTTTGATCCATAAACTGAGATAACTGAGACCGCCCAAAGAAATCTTTAAGAACGCTTGCCAAGCCCTTAGCAGAAATAATTTTACCTGGAGTCAATGTGTCCGAAGAAAAATCGAAAAGATTCATTCTTTCCCGAACAATTTTCTCCATGCGCGCCAATCCAGCACGGCACTGATTCTGAATCAACTCCCCAACAGATCGAACCCGCCGATTAGCTAAATGGTCTATATCATCCACGGATGCATGTTCAGAACCCATTTTGAGACTAATAAGGTACTTAATAGCGCCTATTACGTCTTCTTTTCTTAAAGTAACTTGAGACAAAGCTTCATCATCCATAGAGAAGCCAAGCTTACGATTCAACTTATAACGACCAACTCGCCCCAAATTATATCGCTTAGGATCAAAGAAAAGACGCATGATTGTAGAACGAGCATTAGCCAACGTTGCTGGTTCACCCGGTCTTAATCGTCTATAAAAATCTTTTAATGCTGCTTCATAAGAATCCGTCGGATCTTTTGCCAACATCTTAATCACAGGGTGATTCTCATCCGCGTCAACAGCCACTTTTACAGAAGAAATTCCAGAGTCCAGCATACGTTTCAACATGGCTGTACTCAATTTTTCTCCAGCTTTTCCATAAACCAAAGAAGCAGTATCATCAACTACATTATCTGCTAGTACCTTACCTACTAAAGAAGAAAAGTCCTTTTCACTAGCTAAACTAAGGTCTTCTACTTGGAAAAACTCTTCGATAATGTCTGCATCTGATGAATATCCTAAAGCACGAATAAACGTCATAGCTAAAATTTTTCTACGACGTTTCTTTCTATCGATATGAATATAAATTAAATCATTGATATCAAAGATGGCTTCTAACCAGCTCCCTCTGTAAGGAATAATCCGGAAAGAAAAAAGAGTATTACCCTTAGAATGTTTCTCTTGTTCAAAGTTGATCCCAGGAGATCGATGCATTTGAGAAACAACAACTCGCTCTGCGCCATTAATAATGAACGTTCCTTTATCGGTCATAATGGGGATTGTTCCCATATAGACTTCTTCTTCTTTGATTCCCGTTTCATCAGTGAGTCTAAAACGCACTTTTAAGGTAACACTATAAGTAATTCCCCTACGGACGCACTCTTCAGGAGAATATTTAGGCACTCCTAAATTGTAGGACAAGTACTCTAAAATAGTAGCTTCGTTATAAGACTTGATAGGGAAAATTTCCCTGAAAACCTCTTCTAATCCTATATTTTCGCGCTCTTCCGCCAATTTTCCTATTTGAAGGAATTGCTTATAGGATTTAATTTGGACTTCGATCAGATTAGGAAGATCTAAAATATCTTCTTTTTTTTTGACGCTAACCCGCTCTGGGCATTTGAACATGCGAGCTCTCCTAAGACTTTTTTGATGCCAAAAACTCCTTCCAAACGAGTAGCAACCGATCGAAAGGAAAGAATTAAAACTGTACGCTAATTCCCCATTCTTTGCTCAAAGGGAATCCACACGGCTTGTAAGCCTAATACTCTAACCTAAAAAAAGGACGTCAACAGATTGAAATAAGCCTATTTTCTGATAATGCAGCCAATTCAAGATAAACACAAAGAGAGAACAACTTTCAGTTAGTTAATAAATAACGTCTACTGTATTGCAACACCACTTTGAACACAAGTAAACAAAACAATTAAAATATTCACTTGATAGGATAAACATCAAGAAAAACTACGTTTTCAAAAAAACATCAAATCTACAGACTCTACGCTAGCCAAACAATCTGAATCTTTATCCCCAACGCAAACATCGCCGGGGGTCCTCAAGTACGATTCTGCAAGAAAAAAAAGGAATTGTTGACAATTCCTTTTTTTAAACTACAAGCCCTTAGCAACAGCTTTAGCGCCAGCCTCTTGTAACTTCTTGACAGTCTCTTCAGCGTCGCTCTTAGAGGTTTTTTCCTTAACAGTCTTAGGCAAACCCTCTGTCATTTCTTTAGCTTCTTTTAAAGCTAATCCAGTTACTTCTCTAACGGCCTTTAAAACACCAATTTTCTTATCAGAAGGAACATCTTCTAAAATCACAGCAAATTCTGTTGATTCAGATTTAGCAGGAGCATCGCCAGCTACAGCAGCACCAGCAACAGCCACTACAGGAGCAGCCGCTGTAACGTCCCATTTCTCTTCTAACAACTTTTTCAATTGAGCCAACTCTAGAACTGTTAAACCACTTAACTGATCTACCAAAGACTCTAAACTTTCTGTTGTCACTTTTGTCACCCTTTCTTGATTTGAGAATATTAACAATTATTCCTGAGTTTTTTCAGCTTTCTGGTCAATACAGGAAACGACACCAGAAAGAACAGAGCCCATAACTCCGACAACTTGAGACATTGGAGCTGCAATGAGGCCCACAATTTGTTGTCTAAGCTCTTTCATTGAAGGCAATTGAGCTACAGCCCCAACTTCCTCACCAGACAAACTAGCCCCATCAATACGTCCCGCTAGAAAAACTAAAGAATCACTGTGTTGTTTGTTGAAATCTAATACTTGCTTAGCCGCAGAAACCGGATCACCATATGCAAAAACCACACCCAGATGCCCGCCTAAATCTTCTGAAGATTTCACTTCTAAACCAGCGGCTTCAATAGCTTTAAAAAAGATCCGTTTCTTTAATACTTCGAACTCAGCAGACACGCCGGACAAAGAGTTGCGAAATTCTCTAGAGTAACCAGCAGTAAATCCAAGATATCTCAATAAAATAAACCCTTGAGAGGCAGCAATCTTCTCACCAACCTCTTGAAGGAGTAGTTTTTTTTCTTCTTTCATTTTCCCTCTTAAGAAGCGATTAATTCTCTCATATCTATGGAAATACCAGGCCCCATAGTCGAAGACACTGTGAAGGAAACCAAATATTGTCCCTTAGCTGTAGATGGCTTAGCCTTAACTAAGGCTGCACACAGAGCCTCTATGTTTTCTTTGATCTGAGCGCTATCAAAAGATAATTTACCAACCCCAACATTGCAAACCCCAGAGCGATCTGCCTTAAACTCGATCTTTCCTTTTCGCAACTCTGAGATAGCCTTCACTACGTCCATTGTAACTGTTCCAGCCTTAGGAGTAGGCATCAGGTTACGAGGACCTAACACTTTACCGAGTTTTCCAACTTCACGCATCATATCTGGCGTAGCAACGGCAACGTCGAAATCAACCCATCCACCTTTAATTTTTTCTACAAGATCATCGCTACCAACAAAATCAGCACCTGCCTTAATTGCCTCTTGAGCCTTTTCCCCCGCAGCAAAAACTAAAACCTTAAGGGTCTTACCAGTACCATTTGGCAAGAAAACAGCACCTCTAACTTGCTGATCGCTCTTTCTTGGGTCAACCCCCAGTTTAATAGAAACATCAACGGTTTGATCGAAACGTACAGGAGGGCACTGCTTTAAAATATCTATAGCTTCTTGCAAAGAATACGACTTTGAAAAATCGCAACTTTTTAAAATACTTCGAATACGTTTTCCATGTTTTGTCATAATCACGCAGCTTTGTTATAAATTCCTCCACATCTATACCCATACTACGGGCAGTTCCTTCTACCATACGCACTGCGGAACCAAGAAGAAGAACATCCATGTCTTTTAGCTTTTGCTCTGCAATCGCCAAGACCTGCTCCTTAGTCAATTTCCCAACTTTGTTTCTGTTAGGAATTTTTGACCCAGACTCTAAGTTTAAAGCTTTTTTAATTAGAGAAGAAACTGGAGGTTGTTTAGTTATAAAACTAAACGTTTTATCCGAATAAACAGTAATTACAACAGGCAACAAATCACCAGGACGATCTTGAGTGGCAGCATTAAACTCTTTGCAAAATCCCATAATGTTAACACCTGCAGCACCTAAGGCAGGACCAATTGGTGGAGCTGGATTAGCTTTCCCTCCAGGGATCTGCAACTTGATCAATTTAATTACTTTTTTACTCGACATATTCTAACCTAACTCTATCTTGACGGACCTCTACAAAAGAGGGAAGGAAACAAAAAAACTAAAATTATAAGAACAAGAGGAATAAGAATACACAGTTTTTCGTGTTCTTACTCACTTTCCTGCCCAGGAAGGACTTCTTCAACTTGCCAGAATTCTAAATCATCCACACGAGTCTCTCTTCCAAAGATAGAGACCATAACGCTCAATCGACCTTTATCATGGAATACTTCAGAGACTACACCGATAAAATTAACAAAAACACCGTCGTTAATCTTAACCTGCGCACCAACTTCAAACTTATGCTTCTGGACAACGCCTGATTTTTTCTCTTCAATATCCTTTAAAATATTTCTAACTTCATCATCGGACAAAGACTGAGGAGATCCCCCGCCTAAAAACTCAACAACGCCTTGCGTACTTTTCACGTACTGCCAAGACTCATCCGTTAGATGCATCTTAATAAGCAAATAACCAGGCCAAATAAACCTCTCGACAACTTTATGTTCGCCCTTTTTGACTTCCATAACGTTCTCGATGGGTAAAATGATTTGTTGTATGTAATCTGACATACCAGAAGATTCTCTAAAATCTTCTAAAGCTTTTTTCACTTTCTTCTCTTGAGCCGTGAAAACCTGAACGACATACCATTTGAACATGTACTTAACCAAAGAAAAAGCTTGTTATATTTCCCAAAATTGTAAGCGACTTACGAAACACCAAATCTATAAAATAAACAGAAAAACCAAACCCAAAAATACTTATAAGAACTATTTTGACATAGCGTTTGAGATCTCGCTTATTGACCCACTCTATCTTCTTTACCTCATCTAAAAAATCACCAGCAAAAGCTGCTTGCTTTTTAGCTATAGATATTTTTTTAGACAAAGTCTCACGAGGTTTTTGCTGTTTCATAAGCAAACTTCAAATCGAAAATTAAACTCATACGAGTGCGGAGGGATTCGAACCCCCGACCGGCGGCTTTGGAGGCCACTGCTCTACCATCTAAGCTACACACCCAATAGAGAGCGACGTAAAGTGCGTCGCTCTAAAATGCATTAAGCTATAATTTGAGAAATTGTTCCAGCACCGATTGTTCGTCCGCCTTCTCGGATAGCGAATCTCATCCCCTCTTCTAAGGCTACAGGACTGATTAACTGAACTTCAAACTCAACGTTATCCCCTGGCATAACCATCTCAACGCCATCAGGCAAAGTGACAACACCTGTAACATCTGTTGTACGGAAGAAGAATTGAGGTCTATAACCGCTGAAGAAAGGCTTATGACGTCCACCTTCTTCTTTTTGTAAAACGTAAACAGCACATTTGAATTGCGTATGAGGTTTTACGCTGTTTGGCAAGCAAACAACCATTCCTCTTTCAACGTCATTTTTACCAATACCCCTGAGAAGCAAACCAACGTTCTCCCCAGCACGACCTTCTGGTAATTCTTTTCGGAACATTTCAACGCCAGTTACAATTGTATCTTTAGTCTCTCTTAAACCAACCAACTGTACTTTATCAGAAACTTTGACCACTCCACGCTCAATACGGCCTGTTACAACAGTTCCTCGACCAGAAATAGAGAATACATCCTCAATTGGCATTAAGAATGGTTTATCAATTTCTCGCTCAGGTGTAGGGATGTTGTCATCAACAGCCTGCATTAATTCTCTAACTTTCTCAATGTAAGCAGGATCTCCTTCTAAAGCTTTAAGAGCAGAACCTCGGATAATTGGGCAACCTTTATAGCCTTTTTCTTCTAGAAGCTCAGACAATTCCATCTCAACCAAGTCAACTAACTCGGCATCCTCAGGAGAAATCATATCAATTTTGTTAAGGAAAACAACAATGTAAGGAACCCCAACTTGTCTAGCCAAAAGAATGTGCTCTTTCGTTTGAGGCATAGCACCATCTGTAGCGGACACAACGAGAATAGCACCGTCCATTTGAGCGGCACCAGTAATCATATTTTTGACGTAGTCTGCGTGACCAGGGCAGTCAACGTGAGCATAGTGCCGATTAGCAGTTTCATATTCTACGTGAGAAGCATTGATAGTAATACCTCTCGCTTTTTCTTCAGGAGTGTTGTCTATGGAGCTGTAATCACGAAAATCTGCTAATCCATCACCAGAAAGCGCACGCGTAATAGCCGCTGTGAGTGTAGTTTTACCGTGGTCAACGTGACCGATGGTCCCAATATTGATATGGGGCTTGTTACGCTGAAAAGTTTCTTTTGACATTTCAGAATCCTCAAAAATTAAAAATTAATTACCACTACCTTCTGCCCAGGATAGGAATTGAACCTACGACCACTTACTTACCATGCAAGTGCTCTGCCACTGAGCTACCTGGGCCCAACATTTATACATTTACAAAAGAAAACGGATAATGAACTTTTCAGCCTTCAACCTACATGTACTCATCCGCAAGCATACCTAGCAGACTCCTATCACCCCCAAGTTCGAAAAACCTTAGTTCACTGAAAATGGGTATAGTCTATTTGATATAGCCTTTCTTAACAAAGAGTTTTTATGTGAATTACCCATCTGTCAAAGCAGACGGGCTTCTTGTCTCATCGACAGACAGCTTGGTTCAATAAATATTTTATATTCGATAACCAGCTACAACTATCTCTACAAGCGTAACTTCGGGCGATCACCACCCTAGGCCTATCTATCTTTCCCTTTGCTATATACAAAGTCAAGGGCGATTTACTGCATTCATATAAACTTCAACCCAGATGCTTAAAACAACCACAATCCAACCAAACTAGCCCATATGCTCCGAAGAACACGAGAAAACCTGCAAACAAAACGAAGGGCTAGGAACCTGACAGCATCTAAAGAAGTCAAAAACTAACAGCCTGACAGCGAGCATAGTACTCATAGACAAAGATTATTATCAAGCATGCAGCGACGCAAAAATGCTTCCGAAAAACACCCAGAAATTAAAAGGGAACAACAGTGAATCAAATAAAAATTAAAAAAAAGCCAGAGAAACCAAAATACGTCCCTACTGGCATTGACGGACGTTATCGATGCCGATAAACAACGCGAGCTTTAGTTAAATCGTATGCCGACATTTCCACCGTGACCCGATCTCCAACCAGCAAACGAATATTACTCATGCGCATTTTCCCGCACAAATGAGCAGTCACCGACATACCATTTTCTAATACAACCTTGAAATGCATACCGGGAAGGAGTTCATCTACCCTTCCTTCTAGCACAATAGTATCCTCTTTTTTCGCCATGAAATCCACTCTTACAAATAATAACC
>CALGBW010000028.1 GCA_937884635.1 uncultured Chlamydiaceae bacterium | reverse complement strand
CAACAATATATTCAAAAAATCCCTTCTTCATCCTTTAAAGTTACGCGACAACCAACACCAACTCTATCTGTAAAAACAGCGTCCTTAGTCAAAATCCGCGCTTTATTTACTTCTTCTGATAAAACACGTATCTCTTCCTGCAAGCGAGCCCGTCTTTCTAAAGCAAACTTATATTCGGAGTTCTCTCTTAAGTCTCCCAACGCTCGAGCGTCTTCGATTTCTTTCGCGTTGTCAACCATCTCCTTGCCGGTTAAAGACTGCAATTTGGCTTTCATACGAGAAAAACTCTCTGATGTGGTCCATAAAACATCCTCGTCTTCGGGAAAATGCAGTTTTTTCTTCAAATCTGGACAGACAACTTCTGATAACCCCTGCAGAATATTCAGGTCTCCAGAAGAAAACTGTGGGCACTTTGTAGACAGTAACAGCATTTCTTTGAGATATGCTTTGGATGCGCCCTCTATAATCTGACGAACAACAAGGTATCGCTTCCCAATCAAAAAGTTATAAACCCGTTTACCTAAATCCTTGAATGGCGTTGCTGCTACTTCATGCAAGAAGACCAGCGCTGCTTCTAAAAACCTTCGTTGCGTATCACGATCTTTAGGATCAAATAAACCATCCTCTTGGGCACCCAACCTTAAGAAAAACCACACAAATGTCTCTGGGTGTTTCATTGGATATTGAGCACAGTCAAACAAAGCTTGTTTGAGCTCCTCCGAGGCAGCCCCTTTTATAGCTTTAAAAGTCAAATCTCGCAAACTTGGTGAAGATGTTGTTAAAAACATCTTGATAAAGACAGACTTCCAAACAGAAGAGTGTGCTTTCACTAATGACAAGAAAGCCTTCTGTAAAGCGATGATAGAAATGTCGTGCGCAATAGTAACGATTTCTTCTTCAGATAGCGCAGCTATAGGCTCTTTTTTTAAAGAAGCGCAATCAACACCTAGATACTCTGAAAGAAGAAGATCCCTCTCTATCTCCAGCGCAGGATAACCCACAACGGCTAACGCTCGGATCTCATCTATGATCAAAGCTTTTGTTTCTGGATTTTTCAACTCACCATGTACATCACGAATGAATTGGTACAAAATAGCAATTTTCCCAGAAGGTTCACCCTCATCAGCCAAACGTTGCTGTAATTGAGAAACTAAAGAAACACCTTGAGCCGATAAGGAAAATGGCTCCTTGGCTGTTTTAGGAGAGAGAATTCTCGCATCTTTTTTGATTTTTACCTTAGCAGCCTGCCACCACCGGTTCCAATCTTCCTCAGGGATAACCAAATCTACTAACTCATCCTTAATCTCTTTAGCATTTTTAGGTCCTAAATCCCTAAGCAAACAAACCACAGCCTCTACAGGTTGTGACTTGGCAAACTTTTCAAACTCATCGGGATTTCCAAATCGTCTAGCTAAAAAGTGATCATTATCTAAAGAAGTTAAGGTTTTGAAGGCGGTCTCAAAAGAAATATCTTTCGCAGACATAACTCCCTCAAACTCTACCGTGAGTTTTTGCTGAAGAAAGGATACACCCATGATTTCCCCAACACCCCATCCTCCGGAGTGGAATACGAAGTTTCCCTCTTTCAAATGCATGAGAAAATCAAAACGGCTCAAACTATACTGAAACTCACGTCCATCACGAAGACCAACAACACGTAACGCTTCATTAAAGTTTTCCCGGTTGGCATATTTCCTATTCACATAAGCTAAAGCTAAGTCGTAGAACACTTTACTGTTCGCTGTCTGCAAGTCTAAAGCTAAGACAAGAACGCGATCCTTTTCTTTTCCTTCAGGCATTTTCTCCCATAAAGAAAGGATAGTATTCGCTATTTTTCCAAATAGTGGTGCCAGGGACGAATTTTTAATTTTTTCTAAAATTTGAATAAGTTCGTCTGCTTCAACAACATCATTAAAACAGTACTCTTCCCACAAACTAAAAAAATTTGATAGTTGCTCTTCTTCTATTAAAGTCTGCAACTTTTCTAAGTAGTCCACAGCATCTCCCATTTTTGGGGGAAATATACGCCTCCCTATAAAAAAGAGCAATATTACATCACCAAATAAATAATATTTTTTTATAATTAATTAAAATTTGAGGTGTTTGTTATGCATGGTAATTCAGCTCAAAAAATAGTTGATTCTATTAAACAAATATTGTCGATTTATAAAATTGACTTTGACCCCTCTTTTGAATCTGCTTTATCTTCAGACTCAGAACTAGACTACCAACTTCTTATTGAGAAGACTCAAGAAAAAATCCAAGAGCTGAATGAACGATCTCAAGAAATTTTGAAAAAGACGGGAATGACAAGAGAGCAAATGGAAACATTTGCGCACAATCCTGATAACTTTTCTCCGGAAGAGTGGATGGCTCTAGAAAAAATTCGAGCTTCTTGTAACGAGTATAAGAAGGAAACAGAAGCACTTATCGATAGTTTAGCCGATTCTCTTGGAGAAAGTGAATCTCAACAAGCACATCCTCCTGTACACAAGGCAAAAACGAAAAAAAATAAGAAAAAAAACTGGATTCCCTTGTAAAAACTTCTATAATCCCCGGGTATGAAGATAGTAGTTACTCGGGGTTTAGATTTATCTCTGCAAGGCTCTCCTAAAGAGTCTGGTTTGTTTCGTAGAATAGACCCAACTATTGTGGCTGTTGATCTACGCCCCTATTCCCCTATCCAATTGAAAATCTTAGTATCTCTAGGAGATAATGTCGCGGCTGGTGATCCAGTTGCAGCATATAAATACCATCCTGATGTCTTCATCACCTCTCCCGTAGACGGAGAAGTGACTGAAATTCGAAGAGGAGAAAAACGCATATTACTAGATGTAATGATCAAGAAAAAACCTGGATCATCGGATACAAAATATGCTTATGACTTAGCCTCTTTGTCAAAAGAAGAACTTTTTGCCGTCTTTAAGAAAGAAGGGTTGTTTGCTCTTTTCAAACAGCGCCCTTTTGATATACCTGCACTCCCTACGGTTAAACCTCGAGATGTTTTTATCAATCTTGCTGAGAATAAACCTTTTTCTCCTTCTATAGAAAAACTCCTGCATGTGTTCTCTTCGCGAGAAGAAGGCATGTATGTTCTCACAACAGGAATTAAGGCTGTCTCTAAATTATTTGGATTACGCCCTCATGTTATTTCAACAGATCAATTGGTATTACCAGCTAAAGATTTACGTGCTATAGCAGAGCTACACACCATTTCTGGTCCATTCCCGTCTGGTTTACCTTCTGTTCACATTAAAAATATCGCTCCGATTAAAAGCGAAAAAGACCACGTTTTCACTATTTCTTTCCAAGAGGTTTTGTCTATAGGACACTTGTTCTTAAAGGGAAAAATTTTAAGTGATCGTGTAGTTGCATTAGCAGGGTCTGGACTTCCTCTACCATTTAGAAAATATATCATTACCTCGCAAGGAGCATGTTTAGCTGATTTGCTTCCTATTACAGAACTTGAAAACGACACGTTCTCTTTAATCAGCGGAGATCCACTCACCGGTAGGCTCTGTGCCCCTGATTCAACCCCTTGTCTAGGACTACGAGATTTTGCTGTTACCGTTCTAAGGAAACCCCGCAAACGTACTGCTTTGAATTTCCTTCGTTTAGGTTGGAATAAATTCACATTGACACGCGCTTATCTTTCTGGCTTCTTCCAAAAGAAACGTTTGTTCGCAGATGTGGATACTAATCTTCATGGTGAGACAAGACCATTCATAGATAGTGAAGTGTATGATAGTGTTATGGCTTTGGACATTCCTCTTGTGCCCCTGATGAAAGCCGTGATTACCAAAAACTTTGAGCTTGCTTGTAAACTAGGTTTCTTAGAAATAAGCTCCGAAGACTTTGCCCTACCTACTTTTATAGACCCATCTAAAATAGAAATGATGTCCATCATGCATGATGCTTTAATTCACTATGCAAAAGAAATCGGCTTGTTTTCTAGTGTGAATTGACCTCCCCCCAATATTAAATATAAAACAAGCACTCAGGCATACCGTCTCCGCCGGTTTTAGAAAAAAACAACTTGTGAGATAACAATGGTCAGTCCCGCGCAAAGTAGCGGTAGTGGTTCACATCACTGTGGACCCTCTGGAGGCAACACTACAAATCCAACAACAGAAAAAACCCGAAAATTAGCTGAAAAGGCTCTGGGTAACAGCAGCTCCCCTGGCGCCTATGATTGCAGCTGTTTGGCTTGCCCACCAAAAGATAAAAAAGGCGGAGGTAATGGAGGAGTAGAAGATAAATCTCATCATCCTGGACGACGTAGATTACTTGGCACTTCGGGTTATGATTGCTCCCAAAATAGCAAAGGACCCGAAAATAATGAACAACCAAAGGATAGTTTCCTTTAAACAAAAAAGATTAGAGGCTCGTGGAAAATTGAGAGCCTCTAATCTAACCAAACTTCTATTAAAAAGTTTTTGATCTTTTATATGGTTGGAGATTTTTTCGACTCTTGTGCCAAACGGCCTAAATCACAAGAAGAATAATCAACGAATTTTAAGAAGTTTTCATAGATTGGGTTAAAACGAATCACTTCTTTAGCCATGTCTACAGCAATTTTTCTATAGCTATCATGACCTTGAGGTTGAGAGCGTAGTTCACAAAGCCACTGTAAGGAACGTCCATTAATATGGAATAACCAACGAATGTTATACGCTAACGGAACAAGATACTGAGCCTCTTCAGGAAATTCCTGAGAGATTAAATTATATGCTTCCCCAGCTTTTTCAAGAGCATTACGGAAGATACTCTCCATAGGAGTGTCAAGGAGTTGTTCTGGAACGTTATATCCCAAGTGTGTTGTTAAAAGTTGCCGCTCTTGGGTAAGCGTGCGATGTCGATGTAAATCCCGATAAGCACCAAAATCCGCAACAATATCAAAACCAAATTCTACACATTCTAATCCTCGAGGAGACTTATGACGTCTATTTTCTCGAGAAGAAGAACCAGCTTCAATAATACGGGTCAGGTCTTCTTTAGGTAGAGTCTTGCATTTTTGGATTAGGAAATCATAAGAGGCTTCCGAGTAAGGGAAAAGGAATGCTGCCGCCACCTTATAGATCCCATCGGGATCCCCATAAACCAAACGAACGCCAGGAGAGACCTCTCCTTTTTCCTGAATAACTTTATCATTTAAACTTTGTAACTGTTCCTTCAATGTTTGTCTGAACTCAACCATCCCTTGATGGAAATGATGATGCGATTCAGCTCGACTCACAAAAGAAGGGATGATCTTCATTAATTCTTCTAAAGAGGACTCCCCAATAGCACGCATTTCTGACAAATTATGTCCCTGTAACTTATGTAGTAAATACTGCCAGAACCGCCCGTTACCAAATAACCCAAGGTTAGTTAGAGTTGCTGCTGGAAGCAAACCACGTAAGCAATCAAGGACCTTAGCGCGTAAAGAAACCGTATATGCTGTTTGTGAAACGTCAGGACTTTTAGGATAGAGCTTTTCAAAATATGCACGGACTTGAGGTATAAGCTCGGAATATGTATCGAAGAGGAAATTACACGTGCCTAAAAACACGTCTTTAAAAGCCGATGTCATCAAAATAGGGTCGCGGTAATATAAATACTCCCCTTTTACCTTCTGATCAAAATAAACATACCTAGAGGACTTTTCTAAAGGAGACCCTCCAATCCGAGAATCTTCGATAACCTTCGCGGCAAGCATGGAAACTCCCTCCATAGCAAGATGCGCGCCACCTAGTTCACCAATAGAATCATCTCCAAAGCCATCAAGAACACGACGATAGAAATCATCAGCCTTTTGAATATGGACATCATGATCCACAACAGTAGAATCAAAACCATGATCCCCACCCAAGAATTCTTTCAACAACAAAGATCGTAAGCCTAAAGTTGATCTGGAATACTTAGAAAACAAAGCTCCCTTAACAACCTCAGGAAGATTTTTTAGAGCAAAAATATTTGAATGCAGGTTGGTGGTAAAACACGTTAATAACTGTTTCTGACTTTCAGAAAACTCTTCATCAACCCCTAACATGTCCACTCCTAAATGAGTTCTGAAATCTTTCTTCAGTAATAGATCTCAGCTCTATCTCTCTAAACTAGTTTAATGCTCTTGTTATAATCGATCCCACCATACCAACCACAGTTGTATTTGGCAAGGTATAGCAATGGAGATTTCCCCTTGCTTGTGGTGTTTTTGCATAAAAGGGTGTTCACAATTGATAAAAACTCCTTTTTCTCAACAGAGTTGACGAGTTTTCAACAAAGTTATAAACATAAAACCCACATTATTTTTCTCTCTTTAAACAACAGTTATCAACAATTTCCACACCCTATAAAGAAGAAGAAAATTATGTATATAAGTTCTATATATTTTCTTGATTGTGTGGAAAATGTTGGTGAATAAATGGTAAAAAGGTCTCAATACCTTCTCTGAACAAGGTTTTTTTGATATGAAAAATATTATTTTGCCAAAGTGCCCCAGAAGGAATAGAAAAACTGAGGCGATTCGTGAACTCATAGCTGAAACATTTTTAACAACTAGAGACTTAATCGCCCCTTTCTTCGTTACTGTTGGTGTGGAAATTAAAGAAGAGATTCGCAGTCTTCCAGGTGTTTATCGTTGGAGTGTGGATCTGTTGTTAGAGGAGTTAGAAAATCTTTATCCGTTAGGTTTAAGAACTGTTATGCTCTTTCCTGTTGTCCCTCAGGAAATGAAGGACGATGAAGGGTCATATGCTCTCATCCCAAACAATATTTTGTGTTTAGCTATTAAGAAAATAAAAACTAAATTCCCTCAACTATGTGTAATTAGCAGTCTTTCTTTGGATTTATATACATCTGATGGTCGAAGGAATATTGTTTTAGAAGATCAGGATATGAAAAGCGCGACGATGGATCGCCTTGGTGAAATGGCTTTGTTACATGCTGAGATGGGAGCAGATGTTGTTTCTCCTAATGGTATGATCGATGGGCAGGTAGCAAACATTCGTTCTAGATTGGACTCCTCAGGTTACGAGCAGACATCTATTCTCTCTTATAGTGTTAAGTATGATTCGTCTTTGTACACACCATTTCGAGAAGCTTTAGGATCTTCTATCCTTGTTGAGGACACACACGTCTATCAAATGGATCCTAGGAATAGCCGAGAAGCCTTCATAGAGACTGCTTTAGACGAGGAGGAGGGAGCTGATATGTTAATGATCTCCCCTGTTGGTATGTATTTAGATATCCTATCTCGTATGAGAAAATTCTCTTCTCTTCCACTGATAGCTTATCAAGCTAGCGGGGAATATACGATGCTAGCCACAACTGCAGCGAAAGGATTTCTAGACTTCCCTTCCATTATTTTGGAGTCTTTAATTGCTATTAAGCGGGCTGGGGCAAATGCTATTGTTAGCTATGCTACACCTTTTCTATTAGAAAATTCTTTAATCGAAAGATGAAAGATCACTCCCTTTTGTTAGAACAATTTGTTGTTTTTCTATCAGTTGATCGAGGGTTGAGATCGAATTCTATAGCGGCATATTGTCAGGATGTTTCGCTCTTTTTAAAAGATGGGAACATCCAATCTCTAGAGGAAATCACTCAGGATCGAGTGCTTTCCTTTATAGAAAAAAGAGCGAAAGCTAAAGAAGCAGAGACAACGATCGCCCGCCGTTTAATTGCTTTGAAGATCTTTTTTTCTTTTCTAAAAGATGGAAAGAAAATTGCTCAAACTCCTATTATCGAGCACCCTAAAATTTGGAAACGTCTTCCCTCTGTTCTTACTCCTGCTGAGGTCGACGCCTTATTGATCAAGCCTAGTCAGGACACGTCTATTCGACCCGATGTTGCCTGTAGGGATACAGCTATTCTACACACGCTATATTCCACGGGAATTCGCGTTTCAGAACTGTGTGGTCTTCGCATTGGAGATGTGAGTGATGCGTTTGTTCGGGTAACGGGTAAGGGTTCTAAAACGCGTTTGGTTCCTTTAGGAACACGAGCTGTGCAAGCAATCGATGATTATCTGGTTGCTGCTAGGGAAGCCTGGCAAAAAAAATATCCTGAAGAGAACTCATTATTTGTTTCTTTAAAAGGCAAACCTTTAGATCGCACTACTGTGTGGAAGAGAATTCGTTATTATGCAGAACAGGTTACTCACAAGAATGTATCGCCTCATTCCTTAAGACATGCTTTTGCTACGCACTTGTTGGATAATCAGGCGGATTTACGTGTTATTCAAGAAATGTTAGGTCATGCAAGAATCTCTTCTACAGAGGTTTATACACATGTTGCTGCTGATTCTCTAATAGAAAAATTTTTTACTTATCATCCAAGGAATCTTTAACATTTATTCGATATGACTTGTTGTTTTTCTACTTCTTGGTCCCCTTCAACCCCTGTTTGTTCTCAGTTAACAACTGCGGTTAAGATTATAACACCAAAAACATCTCAGGACACTTTATCACTGTTATCTAGTTCCTCTTCTTTAATAAGCACCGTTTTAGTTGGTGGTGGTTGGCAATCAGCTGTCTCTTCCATGTGTGAGCAGAGTGCAGGATGCCTTTCTTGTCTCCCTAGATGGCTTCGATCTATTTTGAAATGTCTTTCTTGTTGTTGCAAGGATGGAAATGTAATTACGGAAAAAGCGTTCTGCGAGCTATTGACGCGCTTATCGAGAACTTATGGTGTGGTTGTCTTAGCTATGGCCTTGACTGCGTTAGCAGGTAGTCTAGAAGATTTGTGCAAAGAAGATCTCTCTGATTTAGAAGCTACTTTGCATGCAGAGTGTGTGAAATGCTACTGTAGTTTAGTGTTAGCCGAGGCCCAGCTAAAGATAGAATATCCAGAGGAAGCTAATGGTTCTCATGGTGATATGCCGAACTTCTTGACAGATCCAGGAGGAAATCCTTTTGGTATCATCTTGTTGGTTAACAAGGTCTGCTCAACATTTAACTCCAGGATATCGAGTTGCTCTTAAATGGTAGGGTTGAAGTCAGTTTTACAAAGAGAATCTGGATGAGAGGATTTGAACCTCCGCCCCCTTGCACCCCATGCAAGTGCGCTACCAGGCTGCGCTACACCCAGGAAGAATTATAAACAGGAAATGCCTTCGAATTGAAATTCACAGCGTTTGAATTCGGATAACCCGATTTGTGCACAACGTTCGATGATCATTTCTAGGGAATCACAGGCAGAAACTTCTGCGGCACTTAAATCCACGGCTATAGAAGCTGTAAATGTTGCCCCACCTCTCTCGCCTTTCACCTGAAAATTTACAAAAATACCTTGTTTTGTTTTTGAGATATTTTTGAATCGAACGAGGTTATTTTCTATTAAATTATGCACAGTAAAGACCTTTCGAAGAAAGAATATCCGACTATACAGGAAAGGGAGATCTTTTTCTATAGAAAGTATGTTTGCTCAATCAGCTTTTCTATCTCAGAACAATCTTGTAAGCCGAAAGATAGAATGTTTTCTAATAATTCCCTACATCTTTGATAAGAGTTTTCTAAAAGTTCTTTTGCTTTTTGCTCTCCAAAAAGAAGTGCAAAATTTAACCCTTCGTCTTTTTGGTGGATATCCAGCAAATCATCTCGGATTTGGAATAGGATGCCGTAATGAGAGGCAAATTCTGTTACGACGGTTAATCCTTGAGGATCCCCTCCTCCAAATAGCCATCCGGAACAACAAGCTATTTCAAAAAGAGAGCTTGTTTTTTTATGCATAATGGAAAGAACGTGGTCCGGACCTTTGTTTTCAAAAAAGATATCTTGATGTTGACCGCTGAGGATGCCGGCAACACCAAAATTTTTATCCACAATATCAGCTATCAGGTCATGAGCAGAATCAATTTCAACTGGATCACATCCAGATTGTTTGAGTTTTTTGGCGTTTAGTCTTAATCGAGAATAAGCGGCTGGGATGAGCGCATAGGAAGCAAGAAGGGCTGAGGCTTCATCAAAGGCTTTGTGTAAAGTAGGTCTACCTCTACGTTCATCGTCGTTATCCATACAGGGAAGGTCATCGGCTATGAGAGTGGATGTGTGAATAAACTCAATGGCTAGAGCCGAGTCTAGGAGGTTTCGTTGTTTCCCTATGCCTTTGGCAAAAGCAAAAACAAAAAGAGGGCGAATACGTTTTCCACCGCTTGTTAAAGCATATTCTACAGGTTTTCTTAGAGGTTGATCAGGTGTTCCAAAATCTTGTAAGGCGTCTTGTAGACCCAACTCAAATATGTTTCTGTAAGAATCAAAGTTTTCCATAATCGTTTGACATACTCCCATACCTAAAGGAATGGGATTCGGGCGTCGACAGAGCCGATCTGCTGCGCAGGAATTACAGCTCCTCTTCCCTAAGTCGATGTCCCGACTCTTAGAATATTAATTGCCGCATTAACATCAGCGACACAAAGCTAATACATTTTTAGTATCTTTGCAAAACTTTTTGAACCATTCATCCAACACCTAAAGGAGTTGGCTTTCTGACAAAGAAAGCGTAACCAGAGAAAACACACCTGTTCATGTCTTTGAAAAAGAAAGACGATGGGATGTTTGTTTATCGGAAGCACGAAAATTTCTCTATATTGTAAAAAATTTCAAGACCATAATTTTCTTCTTTGTTTTTTAACCTCCTTGAAGGTGGTGTCATGAATTGGGTTTGTGATCTATTTGAAGATGCAACATTTCCTTACCCAGAATTGTTGAGATGTTCTTTTCCTTGGGAGATTCTCTCTTTATTGGATGATTTTCTAAAACAACACACATTTTGCGGTATCTTAGGTACTGTGGAGAAAGGGGTTTTCTTGAAAAATGAGGACTTAATAGAAATAGCGGATGGGGCGTATGTCGAGTCTGGAGCGTATATTACTGGGCCTTGTATTATAGGGCCGGGGAGTGAGGTGCGCCACGGAGCTTATATCAGAGGAGGAGTAGTCACAGGAGAGAAATGTGTCATCGGGCATTGTACAGAAGTAAAACAAGCGTATTTGGGGCATGGGGTGAAAGCTGGACACTTTGCGTATATAGGAGATACTGTTTTGGCTTCTGGTGTATTATTAGGGGCTGGTGTCCGTTGTGCGAATTTTCGTTTAGACGGAAAGAATATTACCGCTACCTATAAAGGGGAGCGTATGCATACGCAAAAAAGAAAAGTTGGAGCGTTTCTAGGTGAAAATGTCGGAGTTGGGTGTAATGTTGTACTAAATCCCGGAACCTGTCTTGCTCGAGGAACCTATATTTATCCGAAGTCCTATTGAAAAGGCGTTTACGACAATACGTAGGAGACTTAGGAGTATAATGTGTCTTCATCTTTTGTGAAGAGATAGCCTACACCGCGTACTGTGGAGATTTTATCTCCATAAGGACCGAGTTTTTTCCTGAGAGAGGCTATGTGTACGTCTACGTTTCTAGCTACGATGCCTTTGTTATTGCTTTTGATCTCATCTAAAAGCTGTTTTCTCAAACAGAGGCGGCCTCTGTTTACTAAGAGGCGAGTGAGAATCCCCGCTTCTGATGGGGTTAGGTGTATTTTCCCACCAGGGTGCTCTATAAATAAATTCAACACATGGAAAGTATGATCTCCAAATGTAAATACTTCTGGTATAGCGAGTTCTTTAGAGGAGTATTTACGAAGGAATGAGCGAATTAATGCGTCTAGGATTTTTGCTGTAATAGGTTTTAAAATATAGCCAATAGTTCCGCAGTCAAGAACATGAAGAATGGAACTCTCTTCAAAAATATCAAAGAGGACGATCACGTCATTACTAAATGAGAACTCATTAGAAAATACGGCGTCTGGGAGAAGAAGATAGTCGCAAAAAATCAGATTATAATGGGCATAATCCTTCAAACTGGAGGCGGAGGTGATGCGATACTCCGGATTACGAGCGCTAATCTCCCGAATTTGAGAAGCTAATTCATAATCCTCGGTAACAAGTAAGATTTGTTTATCTTGCATTGTTTAGGTGGTAAATTGTTAATAGATCTTTTTTGATAACTAATACAAAGCTCTTTATTTTCAAAGATGGTTTGTTGGGTTTTTTTTAAGAAATGCGCATTTTTATTATCTGTGTGTCGATCTTCTGAAAGCCAACTATTTAATATGGAGTGTTTTCAGGAGTGTTAGGAAAAATTTTTTAAACTCTTCGTGAAGAAAAATTTATTTTTTGATTATTGTTTCGCATCTTTTTGTATTTTGGTGATGGCAAAGTCATAAAAACACTGTCAAACTACACAGAGAAAAGTTTTATGATGCGATACGTACTATTTTGTAGTTTTTGGGCAACGTGTTTTGTTTCAGGGTTTGGTGTGTTCTCTTTATATTCATCAGGGACACTTGTTGCGAAACCTGAGAACAAGACTGGTAGCGACGGGGGTAGTGGACCTCAAGATTTATTAGGAGTGTTTCCCGAGCACATTCCGGTGTCGCAACAGAAGAAGTTTTTAACCTGTTTGAAGGGATTTGCTTTACAAAAGACAAAGAAGTTTAGTGAAGCGGATACAATTTTCGCTAAGGTTTACCAAGAAGTTCTGGACCAGCCCTTTCTTTTGAAAGAAGAATTAATTTGCGGTCGGTTTTTAAACGCTTTCTTCTTTGAAGATGCGAACTTGATGTATGAGTTACTTCTGGCTTTAGAGGAGCATTTTCCCTCTTCAGCTTACGTACCTTTGTGTCGTGCATTATTATGTTATAAGGAGAAACATTATCACTTAGTAGAAGATTTTTTAGAGTTGTGGAGAAAGAGTGGATATCGGAGTTCTTTGTGCTTAGATAAAAATATTGATGAGCTGTTTTCTGAGTTTTTCTTAGAGTGTGTAGAAGCTGATGCTCTATCTCATTCAGGCAAGTTTGTAGAAGGCAGGATGATATTACATCGTCTACTAGAGTCGCTTGCTAAGAATTCAGAGGATATAAACCAAAAAGTTTATAACCGGATCATCTTAATGATGAGTAAGAATTATTTCTTAGAAATGCAGCAAACGGATTCCGTTTTTGTTATTCCCGATTACTACGAGACTATAGTTTTTTATCAGCAAAAAGCCTTAGGTGCCCATCCCTCTCTACATGAGAAATTTATTTCTGGAGAGGCTATGATTACGCACATCATACATAGTGCGCTGCTCCTACCAGAAGAGAAGGTTGTTGCATTAAGAGATGTGTTATCGCACTGCGAAAAGACTTATGTTGCTATTGACTATGGTAGGGTTGTTCGGCCGATTTTAGATAACCTATTTTCTTCCTATCCTTCTGTTGAAAAAGTTTGTCGCGCGCTTTTTTCTTCTCATCAAACTGCATTATCGAAGGTTCTAATTCAATTCTTAGAAAAAATGCTGGCAGAAAGCATGCAACAAGCGAAGATAGAGGAAGCAAAAACCTGTCTATCTTTACTCTACATACTAGAACCTTCTGTACCACGAAGCGGTTATCTCACTCTTTCTCAAGATAGTCTATTACAACTAATGCTACAGGATGATA
Source organism: uncultured Chlamydiaceae bacterium (assembly GCA_937884635.1). Lineage (GTDB taxonomy): Bacteria > Chlamydiota > Chlamydiia > Chlamydiales > Chlamydiaceae > Chlamydia. The sequence goes on along the minus strand of CALGBW010000028.1, from coordinate 10,037 downwards.
GGGAACACTCGCGGTTGAAAAGCTATCTTAGTTTGTGGGATACGATACCCACTTGTACCATGGATCAACAGCATCTTGTCACACATCTGATACGAGGCGCGAAAAGCATTTGGTATCAAGGAGGACATGATGAGAGGGTGTTGCAAGTTCTAAAGGGAGTGTTGGAGAGCTCTCAGCTTGCTATAGAGACACAAAAGCAGATAGCTATTTTTGTGCAGCAGGCTTATTCCCATGCGTTAGAGGCGCGCGCAGTGTCTAAACTTTTGCTTTTGGAAGAGTTTATCCAGGAAGCTCGCTTATTCTCCGTAGCCTTGCATGATGAGGTTATCGCTAATTATTTAGCTGATGCGGAGTATTTGTATTTCCTTGGGGATTATAAAAATTCTTGTTTGTATTCACTATGGTTAACAAGGGTACACCCAGCATCAGCAAGCTGGCTTTTGCTGGGGCTCAATTTGGTGGAAGAGGGCCGCTATCAGGAAGCTTGGGACTGTTTCAATTATTTAGAACCTAGAGACAAATTACATGCTCATGTGCAAAAAGCTCTCGGTTTGTGTAAAAAATATATTTAACATCTAATTTGGTGAGAATTTTTTATTTTTCTTTTATTTTTTTCTTTTTGTATCCTTTCTTCTCGTTTTTATTAATTAGGGTGAACCTTTAATTACTGAATTAGGTTGTTATTATGAGCGCTTCTCTTGGAATTTGTGCAGGAAACTGCCGTCTATTACCTAAACTTAATAAAGAAGTAGCAAGCTTGCGCTCTGGGATGAATTTATTGGGTGATATAAACGGCTTGATTTCATCTTCTTGTGCCTTAGCTAGAATTTCTCACCCTAATAGTGCCTCCCTAGCTCCTCTAGAGAATGCTTTTAATCAAGCATATTCGGTGAACACTGTAATTGATGCTGGATTGATGACCACACAATGTTTAAGTGGTGCAATGTTTTACGAGACAGGCGATAATGGCGAGTTCAAATGCAAATTAGATTCTAAAGGTTGTTTAACAAAAGTTCGCTCCTCGTTCTTAGCAATCTTGTGTCGTATGACACGTTTATGCAGTAAGTACTGTAAATCTGCGGCTTTCTTAGGTTCTGAAGAGATGAAAGTCGTTTCATTAGGTGCTCACGCTTCTAAGTGTGGTACTGCGGGGGCTGGTTTAGGTGCTGTAAGCTCCGCTTTAGGTGCTGTTCAAAATGTACAAGAGATTGCTTCAGGACTTCAAGCAAACAGGCAAGCTGCTCCAGAGTCTTCAGGTTTGGGAGCTATTCTTTGCCGTTTACGAGCCTCTATCTTCTCTTTATTGTGCAATATCATCGATATGCTAGCAGATGGATTTGCTTGTATATGTTGTCTGGTTCCTACATTTTTGGGTGCGAGTGCTGCTTTAGTTTTAGGCCTTTTAGGTTTTTTATCTTCAGCCTGCAACTTTGTTCAGGATGCTTCTTTAATTTAAGTTTCCTAACTTGTGAGTTCAAGAAAAAGGCCCACCAGGATTTTGGTGGGCTTTTTTTTTGTTAAAAAAGACGAGTTTTGTGGATCAATTTATTTAGCGTTTTTTCATCAGCCCAAATGGTAACGAGGTCTTTAGTTCGGGTGACAGCTGTGTATAGAATAGCGGGGTCAAATACATGACTTCCAGGTGGCACTAACACAATAACCTGATCGTATTCACTGCCTTGGCTTTTATGAATAGAGGTTACGTAATTATGGGTGTAGTACGGGAACTGTGTGGATGATACCACTTGTCCAGAATCAAAGTGTAATTGTTGGGTCGCTGGTAGTAAAAACCCTGTTTCTCCGTTTGCAAGCTCCAGAGTATCAAAATTCTTTATAGATATTATAGGAATAGGAAGCTTTGGCGAGAGAGCTTGGAGCGAGCGGAATAGGCATGTATTTAAATGCTCCCCACCCCATAAGCCCTGACGCATAGGCGTAAGCACACAAAGTCTTTTTTGGGTGGGTAATACACTCTGATAAGCTTTTGTAAGCTGGGCAATTGTCTTTGTTAAAGAGGGAAGGGGGGTAAAGGGAACAGGTTTTTTATGTAAGATGGCTTGAGCCAATTCCTTGGCGTAAGGGTTTTTCGTTCTATGTACTGTTGTTAGGTGATGGGTTTGCTGGGGAAAGGCTGAGACAAAATCTTGTAGAGGACTTCCTATACCTATGCCTATTGGCGGGAGTTGATGTACGTCGCCAAGAACAATAAATCGGTCTGCTAATACGTGTCCGTTCGCTGTTCTCTCTCCAGATAGTGTATGAATAAGGCTAAGAAATAACCCCTGAGAAACCATAGATCCCTCATCTACTAAAAGGAGGTCTGGGGAGCGGATATCAGTTTTACGTAAGAATTTATGTATAGTTTGTATGGTTAGATTGTCTTCTGGGAAGGCATATCTTTCTAAGGATTGTTTAATATGAGAAGCAGCTTTGCCTGTTGGTGCTACAACGGCGATACGAGCTGTCGGGTGTTGTTTGAGTAGAGAAAGAAGAATCTGTGTGGCAATGAATGTTTTTCCTGTTCCAGGACCACCGCAGATAAGCGAAAAACAAGAAGAGAATACTTGCTGTAACACGTTTTGCTGATCTTTTGATAACAGCGGGTTTTCATCTACCTGAATAGGTAATCTAGGAGTTACTTGGGTGAGATAAGCAACTCTCTCAAATAATTTCTTTTTCTGTTCATATACAGATTTTAAATATAATTTATCCTGTTCTATAACAAATAATTTTTTAATTAATAATTCAGAACAGGCTGAGAAATAAGAATAGAACTCTTGTTCTGAAACCTCAGGTGGGGTGGGGGATAACGAGTGTGCTGTTATCCGTAAGTGAGGGCACCCTTGACGCCACAGTGCAGAGGAGAGGGTTAAAAATGCAAATGCTCCGGGTTTTTCATCAGAAGTGTGCATCTGAGCAAACATGATGTCTAGGTGGGAAACAAAATCCTTTTCTAGTGCATTTTGTACAACTGGGGGTAGGTTGGGGATAGAGAACGGCATGGTTGGCAAGGAGAGTTGTATCCAAAAAAAAAGCAGTTGTTTGATACAACTGCCTTTTTACTCCAGACATGAAAAATGTCAACTGGATTAAGCGAGTGCTGCTTGCACTTTTGCGCATGCTCTAGCTTTAACTCGAGCCGCTTTATTTGCTTTGAAAATTCCTCGTTTCACGGCCTTATCAGCGACGCTGTATACAGCTTGCAAGCAGAGAGAAATATTTTCTTGGTCTCCAGATTTCAAAGCTGTTTCAAATTTTTTAATCATTGTTTTAGCTCTAGATTTAAAACTCTGATTAATGAGCGCACGTTTTTGAGAAGTAGTAACTCGTTTTTGAGCGGAAGGTTTCCTTTGTGGGCCGCTTTTTTTCGTGGATTTCTTTGGTGCCATGGTCTCTCCAAACTCCGGCTATTTTCACATAGACAGACCGTCAAAATTGACCGAAAAAGCTCTAACAGGCCCATCCGGAATTCACGGTTTTAGCTTTAACGTTATGAAAAGAATCATAATTACTAAATAAAGCTAAGAGCATTCTATTTCAGGAGATCTTTCTTGGAAAGAGATTTTAATAATACTTTGCTTAGAAATGAGTTTTGATCTGATCTGATAAAAATGTTTAATAAAATAGATCCCAACAAACTAGAAGAATTGCTAACGTTTATATAAAGCAATTAACTTGTTATAAATTCATTTAAAAATATCTGGCTTATCAAAGTATATTTCGTTATAAATTTTTATAAAAGGGAAGGTGTTTTGTAAAAACTTTTTTGCGATTTGTGAAAAGTTTTTCCATTACGACAATAAGGATGGTTTCATATGAGCATGAAGCGTTGTTTTTTGAATGCATATGAGACTCTTTTCTTCTTGATGATGCTTGTTTTCCCTTGTGTATTTCTCTGTTTTCTCTCCGAAGAACAAAAAAAATATGGTTATTTTCTTGTTCCTTTTTTAGCTATTGGCTGTTGGTTATTGGCCACAGACCGCCGGGAAAAACAATTGCGTGTTGTAGCGAATCAGTTGATTCAATCTAAAATCCGCGAGCTCACCGATAATGACGAAAATTTGCGCACTTTTCGTGAGACTGTGGATAAATGTCAGCAAAAGAATGAGCAGGTGCAACAGCAAAATCAAGACTTTCTTAAACAATTGTTGCGAACACGAGAAGCGTTTATTAAAGCGAAGGCGGAGTCGCAACAGTGGGAGCGAACTGCCACCCAATATAAGGAAGAAAATGCTCGTTTGCTTTTACAAGTGGAGAGTTTGTCTACAGAACAGGAACAAACCACCAAAGAGCTTGTACAAGTAAGGCAAGAGTTAAAGGACGCATTAACCTATCAACAGGCGTTAAACAATGAGTATCAAGCGACCTTTGCAGAACAACATAGTATGTTAGATAAACGCCAGGCTTATATTGTTAAGCTAGAGGTTAAAGTCCAAGAGCTCATGGGGGAGATTAAGAATTTGCTGCAGTTGGAAACCAATGTAGCGGAGAGTTTTCCTCAACAACGACTCATCCCTAAGGAACTACCTTATCGCTTATCATCAGAGTTAAAAAAAATCGCTTCTCGTATAGAAAACACAGAGATCGCAGTGCCATTAATGGCAAATCTCAGTCTTGCTTCGAGTTTACCTATCCATAATCACTCCTTGGCTTATCGACAATTGTTTGATGGTTTACGCGAAGAGGATTGTGGCATGCTGTTTATTTATGCACCGCAATCGCAGCGGCCTATTTTTGGAAATACGCTGTTTAAGGATTGGACTGGATATGGTGTGGAAGATTTTGTTGAAGGGGGTGTGATTATTTCTGGAGTACACCAGTGGAAACAATCTCTTTTACATGATCACTCAGAGGAGAGATCCGGGAAATTGATAGCCAAAACAAAATTATATGGGCAGATTTCTTTTTATTACTGCCTTACTTTATTAAGGAAGGGACCTCTATATGATCATATCATCGGGGTTTTATATCCCGAACGGATAGAAGAAGTTTCGCATTCTTTTAGTTGAGATCCTAACTCCCAAAAATCTCTGGCTTTCCTATCACTCTTTGGCTAAACTTTCACGAGAAAGAAAGAATCTATTTTTTCGCTAGAATCTATAAATTAGTGCGCATGAATACACAAACTAGTCCAGCTGAAGAAGCTTTTCAAGAAGAAGAGATTCAAAAAAAATTAGAAGAACTTGTCTCGATCGCGAAAGATCAAGGATTTATCACATACGAAGAAATTAATGAAATTCTTCCTATGTCTTTTGATACTCCAGAGCAAATTGATCAGGTATTGATTTTCCTAGCTGGTATGGACGTTCAAGTTCTTAACCAGGCTGATGTTGAAAGACAACGAGAAAGAAAAAAAGAGGCTAAGGAGTTAGAGGGATTAGCTAAACGTACAGAAGGGACCCCTGACGACCCAGTAAGAATGTACCTGAAAGAAATGGGTACAGTGCCTTTGCTTACTCGTGAAGAAGAAGTAGAGATATCAAAACGTATTGAGAAAGCACAAATCCAGATAGAACGGATTATTTTGCGTTTCCGTTACTCAACAAAAGAAGCGATTTCTATCGCGCAGTATTTGATTAACGGTAAAGAAAGATTTGATAAAATTATTTCTGAAAAAGAGGTAGAGGATAAAAATCATTTCCTCAAACTTTTACCTAAATTAATTGCCCTTCTTAAAGAAGAAGATGTGTATCTGGAAACACTTCTTTTGGCTTTAAAGCAACCGAATCTTACAAAGGCGGAAGTTACTAAGCTCAACGATGATTTAGAGAAGTGTCGGATTCGTACGCAAGCCTATTTACGATGTTTTCACTGTCGGCATAATGTGACAGAAGATTTCGGAGAGGTTGTATTCAAAGCATACGATTCTTTTCTGCAACTGGAACAACAGATTAATGATCTTAAAGTCCGTGCTGAAAGAAATAAGTTTGCCGCTGCCAAGTTAGATGCTGCTAAACGTAAGCTGCACAAGCGAGAGGTCGCAGCGGGAAGAACGTTAGAAGAATTTAAGAAAGACGTTCGTATGCTTCAGCGGTGGATGGATAAAAGCCAGGAAGCAAAGAAAGAGATGGTGGAGTCCAACTTACGTTTGGTGATCTCTATTGCGAAGAAATATACCAATCGAGGTTTGTCCTTTTTGGATTTGATTCAAGAAGGGAACATGGGCTTGATGAAAGCCGTAGAAAAATTTGAGTATCGTCGGGGATATAAGTTTTCCACGTATGCCACTTGGTGGATCCGTCAGGCTGTAACGCGGGCGATCGCAGATCAGGCACGAACGATTCGTATACCTGTGCATATGATCGAGACGATCAATAAGGTTCTACGTGGAGCAAAAAAATTAATGATGGAGACAGGGAAAGAGCCTACCCCAGAAGAGTTGGGGGAGGAACTAGGGCTGACTCCAGAGCGTGTGCGTGAGATTTACAAAATTGCGCAGCATCCGATTTCACTGCAAGCGGAAGTGGGAGAGGGCGGAGAGAGCTCCTTTGGTGATTTCTTAGAGGATACAGGGGTCGAATCTCCAGCAGAAGCAACAGGCTACTCCATGTTGAAAGATAAGATGAAAGAGGTATTAAAAACCTTAACGGACCGGGAGCGGTTTGTTTTGATTCATCGATTTGGCTTATTAGACGGTAAACCAAAAACTCTGGAAGAAGTGGGGTCTGCTTTTAACGTTACTCGCGAACGGATTCGTCAGATTGAGGCGAAAGCGCTACGTAAAATGCGACACCCGATTCGGTCCAAGCAATTACGAGCCTTCTTAGATCTCTTAGAAGAGGAAAAAGTAGGCCCATCAAAAGGGAAAAGCGTCAAAAAATAAATAGGTGTTCCCGCAGAAACGTATCAACTTATTATTCGCGATTATCGTGTTTGGGCTCATTTAGGGGTCTCGGAAGAGGAGCGACGAAACAAACAGTCGCTTCTCGTTTCTATCACACTCTCTTTTTCTCAGGAACCTTTGGCTTGTCGTACAGATAGTTTAGATGGTGGCATTTGTTACTCGTCATTACTGTCTTATGTAGAGGAAGTCATCACCTTCCAGCCGTGTTGTTTATTGGAGCATTTGGCAAAACGGGTTATGGATCAGCTGTACCCTATTTTGACTGGTAAGGTTTCTAAGGTAGAGCTTGTTATCAGTAAAGAGCATCCCCCTAAACCAAATCTGTTATCTCCCGTAAGCTTTTGCATTATCAAGGAGTTATTGTGACATCTCATTTTGTTTGTTTAAGTTTGGGATCTAATTTAGGTAACCGGCGTTTGTATTTATTCCGGGCGATGGCCGCATTAAAACAAGCGGGCCTTCGTTGTGTAAGAAGTTCTGTTATTTTAGAAACGGAGGCTTTATTACGTCCTAATTCTCCTGAAGAATGGAATCGCCCTTTTCTTAATGTGGTTCTTATTGGACAAACGGATCTTTCTGTAAAAGACTTAGGGGAGACAATACAACGAATAGAGAGAAGTCTGGGAAGAGAACCGGATCACCAGCCCTGGTCTCCTCGCACGATTGATATCGATATTCTTCTGTATGATGATTTAGATACGCAAATAGAGGCTTTTATCCTTCCGCATCAAGGGTTATTGTCCCGGCCTTTTTTTTTAGCTCTCATTGCGGCTCTTTGCCCTGATAGGGTGTATCCGAAAAAAGACTCTCCTTACTATGGGAAAACATTTACAGAGCTTTCTGCTTTATTCCCCTTATCTCCTGGTAGTGTGCAACGGGGATTGCCACCCTATACACAGATTGTTGGGATTGTGAATATTACAGATAACTCGATGTCTGATGGAGGCTTATACTTACAAGCAGATTGTGCTGTTGAACATGCAAAGCGTTTAGTGGCTGAAGGTGCTTCTGTTATTGATCTAGGGGCGCAAGCCACGAACCCACGTATTCCGAGATTGCTATCACCGGAGGAGGAATGGAATAGGTTGGCGCCTGTTCTTGAGCGTTTAGCACAATGCTGGAATCCGCAAGAGGCTCCTCTCGTTTCCATAGATACATTTTATCCTGATGTCATTCGTAAAGCATTGGCCGTCTATCCTATCAAGTGGATTAATGATGTTTCTGGTGGGTCAGAGGAGATGGCTGTATTAGCAAGAGATCATCATCTAGAATTTGTGCTGATGCATTCCTTATCCATCCCTCCTAATAGGAAAGAAACCTTGTCCTTTGCAAAGTCTCCTGTAGAGCAAATAGTAGAATGGGCGTCTCGTAAAATAGAGTCATACATGCAGCTGGGATTAGCTCAAGAACAGATCATTTTAGACCCTGGTCTTGGTTTTGGGACCACACCAGCACAGGCTATGCAAATGATGCAGAGAGCGGAGGGATTAAAAGATTTAGGATGTCGTGTATTAATCGGGCATTCAAGGAAATCGTATTTAACTTTACTGGGAAAAGAGCAAACACAGCATCGTGATTTAGAAACTGTAGGGATGTCAGTTTTATTACAGGAAAAAGGCATAGAGTTTCTCCGCGTACATAATGTGCGGATGCATCAAGAGGCATTATCAGCAACAGCGTGGTTTGGAGTTGACGTATAAGATTTGTGCAATTGCCGCGAGTGATCCTTCGGGGATTATAGGAGATAAAGGGCATTTACCGTGGGACTGTGAAGAGGATCGGAGCTTCTTCGCTCAAACGGTAGCAGGAAGCCCTTTAATTGTAGGGAGAAAAACGTTTGAGACCTTACCGGATCGATATAAACAACAACAGGAGTTGATTGTTTTTTCTCGAGATAAAAAACAACGGGAGGGTCATTGGGTTTCTTCTTTAGAGGAATTTGATCAGATTCCCTTACAGGGAAAAGTTTTTTTAATTGGTGGTGGTATGTTATACCGCCTATTTTTCTCTCAGGGGCGTGTAGGTTCTTGTTATTTAACGATAATGAAATCCTGTTATACCGGGGATACAACATTTCCCTTAGAAGCCCTTCAGGGGTGGAAGCGGAGTATTATAAAAGACTGTAACGAATTTAGTATTCATTTCTATGAAAATTACGCCTATACAAACGCGTAGGGTGCATATTCACGACAATCTATTTACTATTTTAGAAGAGAGTCTTCCTCAGATTAAAGAGGGAGATATTCTTGCGATTTCTTCTAAGATTATCAGCCTTTCAGAAGGATCTGTCGTGCCGTTAGACGCGATTAGCAAGGATGCTTTAATTAAACAGGAAGCAGATGCCTATGTGCGTTCAGAGCAACATGGTGTTTTCCTTACAAAGAAATGTGGGTTGTTAATTCCCTCTGCTGGGATTGATGAGTCGAATGTTTTAAAACACTACGTCCTGTATCCGCGTGACCTTGTCGCTTCTGTAAATGCGTTAGGGTTATGGTTAAAAGCGCGTTATGCAGTTCAGGAATTGGGAGTGATCATTACGGATAGCCATACGACGCCTAGACGGCGTGGAGTTCTTGGCATAGGTTTATGCTGGTATGGCTTTTCCCCTCTATATAGTTATGTGGGGAAACCGGATTGTTTTGGGAGGCCTTTGCAAATGACACAAGTCAATCTTGTGGATGCATTGTCTGTTGCTGCTGTGTTATGTATGGGGGAGGGTAATGAGAGCACGCCGCTAGCCTTAATAGAAGATGCTCCCAAAATCTCTTTTCATCAAAAACAAACTACGCAAGCAGATTTAACTTTACTAGGAATAGAAGAATCCGAGGATCTCTACGGTCCTCTTTTACGTCTTATCGCATGGGAACAATAATTTAACATTTAGGAGGTTTCCCTTATGGTTTTTTACTTAGATGAGATTGATCAAAACATTCAGAAACGCCATATGCTTAACCACCCATTTTATGTGAAATGGTCTAAAGGGGAATTAACTAAAGAGCAGTTACAGGCGTATGCAAAAGATTATTACTTGCATATCAAAGCATTTCCTCGCTATTTATCTGCGCTTCATAGCCGTTGCGATCACCTCCCTGCTAGGAAATTATTGTTAGAAAATCTAATGGATGAAGAGAACGGATATCCTAATCATATTGATTTATGGAAGCGCTTTGCTTTTGCCCTTGGAGTGACAGAG
>CALGBW010000027.1 GCA_937884635.1 uncultured Chlamydiaceae bacterium | reverse complement strand
ATCTGCTACTGAAATGGGAGGTGCAGCACGTGTAACTGTCAGTGGAAACACGACATCTTATTTCCGTAAATTGTTCCCCAAAGTCTTCTATAATGTGTTTCTCGTGGAAGACAGCGTGACAGCAAAAAAGAATCAGATAGGTGATCCTACGAAGAAAGTACACAGTCACATTGTCCGTGCCGTGCTCACACCAAGTTCGGGGCAACCTGTAAATTGGCAGGACAGTACATCGTTTTCAGGTATAACAGCCGTAAAAATAGATCCTTCTTGGTCGCGCGAACATTTGCGTTTCGTTGCATTCATCACCCTTCCTGCTCCCAACGGTTCAGGATGGCCAACAGGACAGGTACTGAACACGGCAGAGGTATCTTTCTTTTCTGCTACGGGTATCACGTCAAACACTATTTCCGATGAAGCTCCGATATACGACGGCACACGCTTCACAGGTGCAAAATCAATCCGCGTTTACACGCTTTCAGGTCAACAGCTGCCCAACGGTGTGTTGCCTTCCGGTTTCTATATCGTCAGAAGCGGCGCAAAATCGTGGAAAATCTCTATCAAGTAGTTAACATATAAAAACAAAAATATAATTTAAAACAAATTTTATGAGAATAATTAAATCTTTTTTAATGGGCATTTATGCATTGAGCATACCGCTTTTGGTATCTGCTCAGCAGTCTGTGCCTTACAGTCAGAATTTTGATACGGCGGCAGGATTTGAGACTTTCACCGTAGTGGATGCCAATAATGATGGCACTAAATGGGCATATGAGGATTCAAAGTTTGCTGCCTACTGCTCGCATCAAATGACCGGAGCTGATGATGATTGGCTTTTCACACCTGCCCTTAACCTAAAAGCAGGACATACCTACGAACTGACATTCTCTGTTGCAAGCGTAAACAACGTTTCACCGCAAACGTCCAGCTAATTTCACTCTATCACTTTTTCACTCTCAACGTGAGCAAGTATTACTTGCTCACGTTGAGTAATATTGTAAGAAATTTGCCTATGTTTGCGTAACACGATGCCCGTTACGTGTTGCGCCACAATGTGTTACGCGTGTTGCAGGCGTTGCGACCAGGTGCCATTTTGTGTAGCAGAACGCCCTTTTTTGTGTAGCAAAACGCCTTTTTTGTGTGGGTGAGTAGCTAGGTTTATCTAGGGTAAGGCTAGAAAAATCTAGGGTAACCCTAGAAAATCCTAGGGTTACCCTAGACAAAACTAGAGTAAGGCTAGATAATCCTGGAGTTTGCTTCGCTATACGTGAATTATCGTAAATGTGAAAACACATTGAAAATGTAAAGTGCGCTATGATATTAAAAAAAAACGCGCGCAACATTTTTTCCCGTATCCTCGGAAGGGGCGCGCGGAAAACGGTCGCAAGCTCCCGAAAACGTCTAACACAGAAAACGAAAACAGGGAAAACACGTAGCCATCAAGCGCATGTGCCACAAACGGTTTTCTTTTGTTAATGTTTTCCCCGTTGAAGGGTTTTCCGCGTAAGCGGTTTTCCAGGGCGCCCTGTCAGCGAGAACGTAAAAACCCGTTAAGCGCCCATTTTCTGTTTTATTACTTTTCACACTAATTCTAGTAGAACCACTATAGTTATGCATTTTCCCCCCGACCCACTACACTTTTCCACTTATCGACTATCTCCTATGCGAATCCGTCTGTTCACTCTCCTCCTGTCCGTCTGTACACTCCTGGGCGTTCTCCGTTCAAGCGCGCAGAGCGTATCGGCTGTGCCTCTGCACCATGTCAACGCCAAGGGTTACGTGGTGCGCGCCGTCTATCGCGACGCCAACGGCATCCTCTGGCTGGGCACGACCTCGGGCCTCGTCAGTCTGCCCCAGCTCGAGAGCCGCGACCCCAGCGGCTACCATCGCAACATGGACGAAGTCAACATGAGTCTGCGTCGCATCAGCGGTGATGCTCAGGGAGGTCTGTGGCTCCGCACGCTCTACAACAAGAACTACTACTATGACCCGCGGCGGGGAAGTTTCTTCAACGATACGCCTGCTTTACTTGCGACGAAAGGGCTCAATATCACCGAGGAATTTACAGCGGCGAGCGACACCGACGACAACCTCTGGGCGTGTAAGGGTGACCAACTCTATTGGTTGCCCCGTGGGGCAGCGCGGGCCGTAACGATCAGCACGGGTCGCGACGAAGGCCTGCGTAACGTCTGCATCTCCGGCCGTCGCGCCTACGCCCTCTCCCAGCGTTCGCTCC
>CALGBW010000026.1 GCA_937884635.1 uncultured Chlamydiaceae bacterium | reverse complement strand
CAAAACCAAGGACAAACACCACTGGCGTAACCGCAAAACCGTTAATGAAAAGTACTGGTATCAACACCAGCGCTAACATTAAACACAAAGGGACTGAAACCGGAGAAAGGGCTCGCTTAGGGGGATTCCAACAAGCTCACGAACCACACAATACAGACCATATAGATTATAAGGAACCAGTACAAGTTGCTGATCCAAAAATAGCGATTCCTTTGCCCGGTCTAAACGGATGGCCTACTCCATCACTCTGGTGGAGAGTGTGGAATAGCTGTTGCAATGTTTGCAACTGGCTTTATGAAAATTGGTAAAAGAATGTTAGTTATTACCTATAAATTAATTATCTTCATTACTTTGCATAAAAAACGCCTCTGTATAATACAGGGGCTTTTCTTTTTAAAAAAATCATTGGCTTAAAATCAATGACTAACTAACATCTGTCCACTCATATTCGTAACAAAGCAAAATTTTGCACGTTTGTTACTTAATGAGGCTGGCTGCATAAGAGATACGTTAGTAACATCGCAGCTGAAGTTGAACTAGAAAATCACCCGGGAGGTTTTGATGTCTAGCCAAGTTAACTCACCACTGAATTCCCCAGCATTACAATCCTTGACTCCTTCTGAAAGCAGTGTAAAAGCGTCAAGCTCCTGCTCAAAAAAAGTATCTAAAGCTGCACGACATCTTCTCGTAGCTATAGCTTGTTACGCTTTAGCCGTTGTATGCTATGCTTTTACTGGATCTCAAATACTGTTAGCTATTATTGCTGGTGTCTCTTTAAGTTTACTGCTTTCAGCTGTTTGTGCTTTAGCTTTTGCAGCAAAAGCACCACAACCACAAGTCGAGCAACAAGGCGAAGCAAAGGGTCCTGGCGGCTTACCTGAAGAACCTAAAGATCCCTCCTTTCCAGATCCAGAAGTACCTACACAAGACCCTGATCTCCCTCCTGTTCCATTACAAGCTGCTATTCCCCTAGGTGCATCTAAACCAGAGAATGAATCTGGATCGGACTCTCAACTCGAGTCAAAACCTGAGTCTAAACCCGAGCAAGAACCAGAAAAAGCAGCTGCTCCCACATCTGACCCTGTTGTTTCTAGCAGTGAAGATGTTTCTACGAATAAAGAAGCTGACAGCGGTAGCGATGATGAAATTGCTAGCGATAGTGACAACGAGTGGGAACCAGCTTGTCCCAGCCTTCTTGGCAGACTCTTTGGATAATATTCTACTTAACTTCAAAAGACCTCGATACTTTTCGAGGTCTTTTTTTTGCTTCGATATCATTTGAACTTTCTAAGAACTAACTGAAGAAAACAAAGTTTAGGCCAGCTGTAATTAAAAAGAAAATCACCATAGACATAATGTCATTCAGTGCTGTGACAATAGGGCCTGACGCTAAAGCAGGATCAACCCCAATTTTAGCAAAAAAGAAAGGCGATGTTACCCCCAATGTTGTGGCAGTTAAGGAAGCTCCTAAAATACCAACAGCAACCGTTACTCCTAATTGCACACCACCAGAAGAGAAAAAGCCTAATCCTAATATCCCCATAATATACACAACAATGCCGCATAGAATACCTAAGGCCATACCAGTTAACAAACCAATACCGATTTCCTTAAAGATAGTCTCCTTACGACGACCAAAAGATAATGTACCAGTAGCCATGCTTCGCACTAAAATCGTACTGCACTGCACACCGACGTTTCCAGACATCCCATTAATCAAGGGAATAAAGAAAATTACCAAAGCCAATAGCGCCGGTGCAATTTTTTGAAAATATGCCATAACAGACGCACTGACTAACCCTGCACATAAAGTTACTAGTAACCAAGGCGCCCTTAATAAAAATCGCTGCACCACATGGCAACTATGATATCCAACATCCTCTGTTGTTCCAGCCATACGCGCGATAGTCTCATCAGCAATATCCTCAATGGCCTCTACAACATCTTCGTAAGTAATAGCACCGATTAAAAAGTTTTCCTCATCTACAACGGGAAGAGCAGAAATTTTATACCTCTCGACTAAGTCTACAACTTCTTCTCGAGTAGCATCCGCCAAAACCTTATGCTCCACATGATTCATAATTTGCTTTAAAGTCATATCTGGCGGATTAATGATCAGGCTTCTATCTGTTACTACTCCTTGCAGTTCACCCTTAAAATCTAAAACAAAAACTAAACGGGTAAGATCAATCCCCGGATTATTCCGAATACACGTTGAAACTTCTTTGACTGTTGTTTCCATAAGGAAAGCAAAGAACTCGTTGGTCATCAAACGTCCCGCTGTATTACGCCCATGTTTTTGCAGATCCCTAATTTTCAAAGCCTTCTTAGAATCGATTAACTCTAGAATACGACGGTATCGTCGATCTGGAATATCATCTAAAACCCAAACAGCTTCGTCTGGAGGCATTTGATCAATCAAAGCGCATACTTCTGAATCTGACAACCGGCGGAAAATAGCCCAACGAGAAGCGGAATCTGTATTAATAATGAAAGCTACCTTGGAAGCAATACAGGATAAATTTTTATATAAAATTGCCCGTGAATCGGAAGGAAGGCAGGAAACAGCATAAGCCAAGTCTATAGGGTTATATTCACTGACAATTTTAGACAAATCATGAGAATGTATATCTGCGGATAAGCAAGTGAAGGCTTTCTCTAATCTAAAGCTCAACTCATCATCAAGATGACTCGTCTTAGAGTCCATCAGGTTTCCTGAGCTCAGCGCAGCATCTAATTTATCCTCATTTCTACTTTGCTCGCCGCCCATAATGATCTCCTTTTGCCGCCACCCAAAACAACAATTGATTAATCTGTTTTCCCCTTCCAGGAAAGACAGAACAAATGATCCACCTACTGAGGTAGGGAGTGCTTACTCTTCACTTAAACGAAACCAGATAGCACGAGCTTCCTGATTTCCTAAAGCGGCCGCACTCTTGAGATAAAGCCCTGCAGTTTGCTTAGCGCGAATGTTCCTTCGCATAAAAAATACAAAACTCCAAATCTTGCCTAAAAGCAGTAATAACTCTTCGCTTTCATTATTAGTGCTGAGTAAAGGATTCAAGATCTCTAGAGCTTTTTGCAACCACTGTGTCTCCTGTAAAATCCTTCCCTTACCAAACAAAATAGCTGCGAGCAAGAGACTTTCTTTAAAAGATAAAGAACGCACAGGCACTGTCGTTAGCACATCATAGGCTGCGTCATAATAATACAAATCTTGAGCTAATTCTGCTAATAAGAAGTGTGCTTTTGCCCATGGTTCAAGCGACATTCCCTGTAATCCTAAGTCACTTGCCTGCTGGAAAAAAGTTTGTGCTTTTTCTAAAAATAATTCTTTATACGTTGTATTGAGAGTATATTCTGCTAATTGCATTAAAACTAACCCGTAGTTCCACCATAAAAATGCCCCCTCTGGCCGAAGATTGCATAGATGATGAATGACCCGTCTAGCTTTTTGTAGCGTTCTAATACTCTTTTTCTCCACTCCCCAAGCAAAATACGCATCAAACAATTTTTGCTGAACATCAATGTTTTCTGGATCTAACTCTATACAAGCCTGAAAACAGGAAACTGCAGCAGCATAATCATAGTTATCACGAAAGTATAGCCCAGAACACAATAATGTCACACCTAGAGCATAAACCAAACCCGCATTCCCGGGGAAGGAACGAATAACAGCAACTAAACGTGATCGGCTCCCTTTTAATAGGGAGACCTCCTCAAGATACAATCCTAAAATGGATAACCCATGTGCAAACCATCCCGACAATATACCTGGACCTTCTTTAATTGAAGACAGTTTGTCCAAACCAGCTTCTATATACCGGGCATCCTTATACATCCATCCATAACGCAATAATAAACTCCCCCAAGATAACCACAATGCATTTTCTCTAGGATATTCTTGCAATGTCTGATAGAGAAGGTCTACGGCTTCTGCAAAATGTTTCTGATCTAAAGTAACATCAAACAGGGCGACAGCAGCTAAAGCGTATAAACAACGAGAATACTTATATTGACGACTTTCTTCCTTACGATCAAAACTCAAAAAAATAGCTCGAGCAAAGAGCTCTTTAGCCTGCTTAATATAAAAAGATCTGCCTAAACGAAGTCCTATAGCTTGTAAAGCCTCTCCATAACGAACAAGAATTTGCGGGTTATGTGGCATGAAATAACATGCACGCGCTAGACTTTCTTGGGCTAAAAACAAGTCTTGTGTCTCTTTACTTAAAGCAAACAAGTTCAATAAGGCATCGCCTATTTCTTGATAATGACGCGCCGTTCTCACTTGAGAGAGCTCTTCACGATCTCCTCCCAGCTGAAAGTGTGTCCACCCTAACCGACAGGCTAAAGGCGCATCATTCTCAACAAGCTCTTTAATATAAGAAAAGCAGGGAACAACCTTGCACAGGTACTCTGTTACATTCGTTATGGCATGCAAAGAAACATAAGCACTTGCCAGCGCTGTATACGCAGATAAGCGATCCGAAGGGCTAATATCTGAACAAGCAAGCAGCTGCTGGATATACGAAATGGTGCGCAACAAAACTCCTGCATTTGCCTGTTTCAAACCACAGGTTAAACCATAAAAAATCACTTGTTTTAACGAGTGTGCATAATCCTCAGAAAGATAAAGTAGTGCTCCAGAAAACGAGACATAACGTAAAACAGAGGCGTCCCGATGAGCCAATGACTCTAACTCTACGAGCAGGGATCGTATCAAGGAGTCTCTTTCACTACCCCCCCTTTCACACGAATAAATAGGAAATAATGCCGATGATTCTTTCACTATATGCTATCCATTAATTCATCGTAATCGGTCCGTGGAACACACGCAAATCTTGTTCAGGATAAGTCTGTTTGGAAGGCTGCACACCTGAAATAATTCTACCATTCTTAAATAAGAAAAGCGCAGCAGGTTGAAAACAACCTAAAACATACCAGCTAAACTGTCCTAAGCCATGTCGCTTTCCATTCCCCTCAAAAGCAAAATTCCTTTGTGGAACTACTAACCAGATTCCTCGAGATCGGATAATATCATCATTCCAATCCCGTTCAACACAAGCCGTTGCTACCCGACCCGCTAAAGGGTCCAATAAACTGTACAACAGCGTGATTGCAAATGCAGTTCCGTAAAATGGAGACCGCAAACAATTAGCTAAAGAACGACCACATTCTCTTGCTATATCTGCACAACAAAAGTCTACATCCTCCCGCTCAATACGCGTACACCGGTTCAAAACCATACGGAATATCATGTAGAAAGGTATAAGGAAAAAACGCGCGGCATTATAAGCCATCTTAATAGCTACAACAAGAGGAAGAAAGAAAAAGGAGGAAAAACATATAGAACAACGCACACTAGCATCTGAGGGATAAATATAGCTCAAAGCAATACCTGATTTAGAAGAATCCAGTGTAGAGAGATCTGTGTAATAGTCTCCTTGTAATATCTCAGCAGAGGCGGTTCGACGTTTTTCTTCTATAGCTTTAGGATTTCCCTTCCGATAAACACACAGTGGACTTGCTAACCACTCTTTTTTCCCAAAGAGAGGAATATTCGTATTAGCAAAAATATCTCTCTTATGACTCAATCGATAAAAAATCATACACGCGCCAGCAAGCAAGACAGAGCCAACTATCCCTATAATAGGCAATACACTAGAAGAAACACATACCCCAGCCAGCACTACACTACTTCCCAGCACTAGAGACAACGCAATTAACGCCGTTAAAGCTGCTCTGCATACCCCTTTCACGCAAGATTTCTGCTCAATGGATCTTTCAGCGAAATTTTCTAAAACCTGCTTCTCAAGCGCTTCCCAAGATTTTTGGGAGGGAAAATGAGAAGGTAATACAGGACTATTTTTTGCGTTTACAGAAGATAAATTAAAACACGACATACAATCTCCTACTAAAAGAGTCCTTTACTAACCACGCGATCTGTTTCTTAACAAAACTCAGGCAACCTAAATCCATATATCTCAATGCACTCTTGAAAAACAGAATTATCTAGAAACTCTTAACATCCATCCGAACTAGGGTACGGAATCCCTCTTTGTATTTCAAAATCAAAAATTTTCTCTTACATTAACCCCAATCTAGATACAACCTCACCCATAAGGCTAAAGACCTAGTGGCTTTCTGAGACAAAAAATGGTAAAATCTTCGCAAAATTAACTATTTTCGTGTGAATTCCTATGTTTACTATAGGTCTAGAAAGTTCCTGTGATGAAACAGCCTGCGCCGTCTTAAAAGATCAAAAAATTTTATCTAATATTGTTGCTTCTCAAACGATCCATGCCTCTTATGGGGGCGTAATACCTGAGTTGGCTTCTAGAGCACATTTACACTCTTTTCCTGAAATTGTTCTCAATGCTTTAGACACTGCAGGGATCTCTTTAGAAGACATAGACCTTATCGCCGTTACTCAGACTCCAGGCCTGATTGGGTCCTTATCCGTAGGTGTCAACTTTGCTAGAGGCCTCTCCATAGGAGCTAAGAAACAATTAATCGGAGTAAATCATGTTGAGGCTCACGTTTACGCGGCTACCCTTAGCACACAAGAATCCATTCCCTTCCCCGCCCTGGGACTTGCCGTATCAGGAGCCCATACAACAGCCTTCTTGATGAAAGACCCTTTATCCTACCAATTAATTGGACAGTCCTTAGACGATGCTATAGGAGAAACATTTGATAAAGTCGCTAGATTTCTTGGACTCCCTTATCCAGGAGGAAGGTTACTGGAAGAATTAGCATTAAAAGGCGATCCTGACGCTTTTCCTTTCCATGCAGCTCGCGTAACTGGGCATAACTTTTCCTTTAGTGGCCTAAAAACAGCAGTTCTCTACGCTATCAAGGGGAAAAATAGCAGCCACGCAACCCCCTTACCAGAGCTATCAGGTGAAGAAAAAAGCAATCTATCTGCTTCCTTTCAAAGGGCTGCTTTTGCCACTATTGCACAAAAAATTCCTACTATTGTAAAAGAGTTTTCGTGCAAAGCCATCCTTATTGGAGGCGGAGTCGCAAATAACAGGTATTTCAGAAATCTTTTAGCTCAAACAACTTCTCTTCCTCTTTACTTTGCAAGTCCTGAGTTGTGTTCTGATAACGCCGCAATGATTGCAGCTTTAGGGCAAGATCTTTTCAAGACGGGTAAATCGAGTACGAACATTTCTCCATGCGCAAGATATCACTGGCAACCTGCTTTACCATCCTAACGCTTTCCTCTTGTGTGCTTTCCGGATGCGGGCAATCATTTTCCAAACAGGGACAGATTTGCCTAAATATGAAGGAAGACCTACGTTCTTGGGATCCTAGAGAAGTACGCCTTTTATCTGAGATCAACCTCATCAAACATATGTATGAGGGACTTGTTCAAGAAAATCCCCTAACCGGCGACCTAGAACCAGCTTTAGCAGAGTCTTATTCTATTTCTGAAGATGGCTCCACCTATACCTTCCACTTAAAAGAAGCATATTGGAGTAACGGAGATCCTATTACCGCCGCCGATTTTGTGCGTTCATGGAAACAGGCATTATTCCATGAAGTAGATAGTGCATTTCCTTTTGCTTTTGATGACGTGCGTTGCGATGGGAACGGGCAAGATGAACCCTTTTTTGCTTCAGATGAACGCACTTTGGTTGTCCATGCATCCCCCCATCTCCTAAAGAAACTAGCTATGCCGGTTTTTTTCCCCGTGCACAAAAATCAAAATGCTAATCCCAAAGCACTTCCTATCGTTAGCGGAGCATTTTACCCCAAATCTTCGAAAAATAAGCAGTGGTTAAAGCTGGCTAAAAACCCTCATTACTATGCAAAAAACCGCGTTCATACACAGTCTATTACCATCTATTTTGTTCCAGATCCTCACACCGCCCTGTTACTATTCAATCAAGGCAAACTAAATTGGCAAGGGCCCCCTTGGGGAGACCATATTCCTAGAGAGGCTATATCAACATTACGGGCTCAAGGAACCCTACGTTCTTTTGACGTTGCAGGGACATCGTGGTTAACCTACAACATCAACCATCCTTTCTTCAGTAATCTAAAATTACGCAAAGCATTAGGCTTAGCCCTGAATAAAGAGGCTTTTGTCTCCACCCTTTTCTCTAAGCCAGCAGAACATTTATTACCTACTAGCCTACATTCTTACCCGGAGCTACCACAAGAACCACGAGAACAGCGGCAACATCTTGCGCGTCTCCTGTTTACAGAAGCACTTGAAGAATTGGGGATATCCGTAAAAGATTTAGAACAATGTTCTATGATCTTCCCCAGCAGTTCTTCAGCTTCATCGTTACTGGTGCAAATGGTACGAGAACAATGGAAAGAAGTTTTAGGGTTATCCATTCCTATCAAAGGAATGGAGTTTTCTGTAATGCAAGCTGATATTGTATCTGGCAACTTTGCCATTGCAACTGGAGGTTGGTTTGCTGATTTCACAGATCCCCTAGCTTTTCTTTCTATCTTTGCCTTCCCTAAAGGACTGCCACCCTATGCACTAGACCACAAAGAATTTTCTTCTCTTCTCTTTCAAATAGAACACGAGCAAGATCAAGAAAAAAGACAGGCTTTAGTTTCCCAAGCCTCCCTTTTTCTAGAAAGAAACCATATTATCGAACCGATGTATCACGATATTTTTTATTTTGCTCTTAATAAAAACCTATCAAATATCGGTCTCTCTCCTACAGGTTGGGTAGACTTCCGCTATGCTACTGATTACCACCATGGTTAAACGCCCTTTTCTAATATTAAATAAGACAATTAACTAGATTGCTCCATCCAACGATCATTCTCACTTAGTCCGATTGGATTAACCAAATCAGGCAATCCGCCAAATAAAAAACGGAAAGAACTTTTCAGTCCTTCCCTTTTTTCAGAGATAGGTTGAAAACAAACAAAAACTCCACAACAATAATGAGTGTGAGGTTCACCTATACTAAAATCATGGGTTGAAAAACCCAGCTAGTCATAATCAATGCAATCAGACACATAGAAATTTTTCATGTTTCGTTACATCAAGAAACGTCTATTATTTAGTTTCTTCTCGTTATGGGTCATTTTAACCCTAACCTTTCTTGTAATTAAGATGATTCCTGGGGATCCTTTTAATGATGAGGGCAGCAACGTACTCTCGCAAGAAGTCCTAATCCTACTTAAAGAACGATATGGATTGGATAAACCTCTCTATTTACAGTATTGGCAATATCTCAAGTCCATTCTCGTTTTAGATTTCGGCCACTCTTTAGTCTACAAAGAACGCTCCGTAGTCAGTATTATTACTTCAGCATTTCCAGCTTCTGCTATTCTAGGACTAGAAAGTTTAGTTATCTCAATTGCCGGTGGCATTTTTTTAGGAACTTTAGCTGCGTTGAAGGGGAAAAAACCAGGTTTATGCATTTTATGCTCTTCGATTTTACAAATTTCTATCCCTACATTCGTGCTAGCAGCTATGTTACAATACCTCTTTGCAGTCAAAATCCCACTGTTACCTATTGCCTGCTGGGGTAGTTTCAACCACACAATTCTACCATCACTGTCTTTAGCCATTCCTCCTATGGCGTTTATCACACAGCTGACACACTCATCTGTACGATCTGTTCTGAATAAAGACTATGTTTTATTAGCTTATGCTAAGGGATTAACCTCATCAAAAGTGATTTTCAAACATATTCTTCCCTATGCTATTTTCCCTACGATTTCTTACGCAGCTTTTTTAGTCACAGCCGTCATGACAGGCACCTTTGCTATAGAGAATTTGTTTTGTATTCCTGGTCTTGGCAAGTGGTTCATTTGCAGCATTAAGCAGCGTGATTATCCCGTAACCTTAGGACTATCTATCTTCTATGGAACATTCTTCATGATTATGTCTTTATTGGCAGATCTACTCCAAGCCTTCATTGACCCACAGCTGCGTTATTCTTATCAAAAACAACCTCCTGAAAATTGACATACCCCACTCCTAAAAAGAAGTAGGGTTCTTGGGAGTTGCCATGCCTTTAATACCTGATAGCAGTACTCTGCAAATCTAATAACAATGCATCTATCCCCCACAACTAAAGTCACTAGGTTCTTTGTGATTTGTTGTAAAACAATAGGTAGTTATATAGAGATGGCTTCATCACCTGGGATTAACATCTCTCCCTCGTCTATAAGAGCAGACAGAAAGGCTATCTTCACTGACACAGGAGCAAATGAAGAAATCATCGCCTGTGCTATCAAATAGACCACCTCTCTAGTAGTTAAAGGTTCTTTGACAGAACAAAAAGCTGGGCTATATTTCATCTTATTCGGAAGAAGACCAGCCAATAACATCATCGTATCTAGCAGGGGGACTCCTCCCATTTGGGGATTGTCCGAGCTTAAAGCAATACGCAATTTATGTTCTCGCAATAAAACAAACAGAGGATGCTGATCTACATGTTCTATAATAGTCTTCCCTATCTTTCGTCCTTCAGAGTAATGATAAATTTGCGCCCCTAAGAACAAGTTAATAAGAGGAGCCATGACCAAAGTCACTTCTCTATCTTGAATATCATGAATAGTCGGCAGATGTTCTATAGCCTGAAACCCATGAGCAATTCTTTGAACGGGTAAAAGATCCAACGTTTCCTGTAAATATTGGTATCCTATTCCCTCACCTGCGTGAGCCTCGCAGCCAAACCCACGCTCATAAGCATACATATACCCGTCTTTAAGTTTTCCTGGCTGACTACCTACGCAGGATTCTGAACCTGCAGACTGCAATCCAACAAAAACTCCAGGGAATAGCCTATCAGCCTCTTCTAACCATAAAGCTGCATCATGCGCCCGTTGCCGTGTAGTTGATGAAAGCCCCGCGGAATTTGTTTTATTAAAACAATTAATAAACCGCAACGTTACCCCATGCGCAGCATACAAGTCTATAGCCCTAGCAAACAAGGAGAACAAATGAAAGCGTGCCTCTTCCTGAGAGAACTTCGGGTATAGAGTATAAGCAATACGAATATTCTGCTGCACCTCAGTGTAAGTAATATGGGCATCAAGACACTGCTGCAAATACGCTTCTAAAACAAAAAATAGGTCTTGCTCATTTTGAATACCACCTGGAGGGAACCTATGACCTTGGATAGTAGCCATGACTTGATCAAAGCTAGAAAAGTCTCGGTATGTGATGTTATAATATAGTAAGTCTTTCTGAGGATATTGTTGGTAGCAAACTTGGTCAAAATTTTTAAAAATGTCACTGTAATACTTATGTGGGTTATGGCCGGACAGCCGCATCCCTTGCCATGCTCCACACTTCCACTGCAGCAACCCGTTTCGCACTCCTAAATCCCAAGCAATCTCAGGGGAAATCGTTCCAGGAAGATGGACATGAATATCCGCCTTAGGTAGCCTTCGAATCACTTCTTTTGAGCAAGGAATACCATCTAATTTCGGTAATAAAGCAGATAACTTATTTAATATGTTACTGAATTGAATATATAACCTCCATCACTCCCATTCGATAGTAGCTGGCGGTTTATCAGAAATATCATAAACTACCCTACTTACCTCAGCAATTTCATTAATAATACGAGTCGAACAATGATTTAAAAACTCATGAGGAAGGTCTACCCAACTCCCTGTCATAAAATCCACGGACTGTATAGCTCGCAATGCAATAGTATACCCATAACAACGGGCGTCTCCCTTAACAGAGACAGACCGCACAGGAAGGAAAACAGCAAAAGCTTGGCTTACCTTATCGTACCAACCATGTTTCCGCAATTCCTCGAGAAAAATTGCGTCAGCCCTTCTCAAAATATGCACAAATGCAGAACGAACCTCTCCTAATACCCGAACACCTAAACCTGGGCCAGGGAACGGATGACGCTGTATAAAACAGCTGGGAAGCCCTAACTTGTAACCTAAAGAACGAACTTCATCTTTAAATAAAAAGCGAAACGGTTCTAATAACTTTACATTTAAACGCTCTGGCAACCCCCCCACATTATGATGAGACTTAATCACCTGTGTAGCGTTACCAGAACCAGCTGACTCTATCACGTCAGAATAAATAGTCCCCTGAGCCAGCCACTGTACATTCAAGGTGGCCGCTAACCGTTCAAATACTTCAATAAATGTTGCACCGATAACTTTACGTTTTTCTTCAGGGTCACTTACGCCGACCAAATGTTGGAAAAAAATCTCTTGAGCATCTTCTATATGTATAGACAACCCCAAAGCAGAACAACATTGCTGAACTTCTTGTACTTCATTGTTTCGTAACAACCCCGAGTCAACTAAAACACAAACTAACCGACTACCTAAAGCTTTGTGTAACAAAACTGCCGCAACAGTAGAATCGACTCCACCAGACAGGCCTAAAATGACCTTTTCTGACTCAGGTACCTGAGAACGAATATGATTAATTAGTTGTTTTTCAATAGAGTCTACATTCCAAGTCTGCGGAGCCTGACAAATATGCAATACAAAGTTTCGAACAATATCTAAACCTACACATGTGGTATCAGAAACTTCTGGATGAAATTGCAGACCGTATAATTTCTTATCTACACACTCCATAGCAGCAACAGGACAACGTTGAGAACTAGCTATAGAAGAAAAACCTTGTGGTAAAGAAATAACGGAATCGCAATGACTCATCCTCACTTCGGTTTCCAAACATTCTTCCTCAACTATCCCGTCGAATAAAGTGCATGGATATAAAGAAACCGGGGTATAGCCAAACTCACTATCTCCCGGCTTCACCTCACCGCCAAAATCCCTAGCCATCAGCTGCATGCCATAACACACCCCAAGAATAGGCAGCCCACACTCATAGATAGCCTGATCAACATACGGGCTACCAGATTCATACACAGAATTAGGCCCCCCAGAAAAAATAAGCCCAGCTGAATTATGCTTTTGAATGTCCTCTACAGAAATATTCCAAGGGACTACCTCGCAGTAAACTGATAACGAACGAATTTTCTTTGCTAAAACATTCGTATACTGAGAACCGAAGTCTAAAATAAGAATTTTGCTCAAAATCGGCTCCTATTTAACGTAATTTGGGGAAGGCTTGACCAGCGACAAATCATGCACGTGACTCTCTCTATACCCAGAATCCGTTATACGACAAAAAACAGCCTTCTCCCGTAATTGTTGCAAATCTTCAGCCCCGACATATCCCATACCAGACCTTAACCCACCTAACAGTTGGTAAAGGATATCGCTAACTGGACCTTTATAAGGAACTGCGCCTTCTACACCTTCAGGAACTAATTTTTTCGATTGACTGTTCTGGAAATAACGATCCGCACTACCACTACGCATAGCCCCCAACGATCCCATGCCGCGATATGACTTGTATAGTTTGCCATCGTGCTCAATAATCTCCCCGGGAGCTTCATCAGCACCAGCCAACATGCCTCCCAGCATCACACAATGTGCTCCCGCAGCAAGAGCCTTAACAATGTCTCCAGAATAGCGAATCCCTCCATCTGCGATAATAGTAACATGACTTCCTCTCAGTCCGTCTGCGACTTGAAGAACAGCAGCCAATTGAGGACACCCTACACCAGAGACAACTCGAGTAGTACAAATAGAGCCTGAACCGATACCCACTTTAACAGCATCAACACCAAGATCTGCCAAACAGATAGCCGCCTCTTTAGTAACAATATTCCCTACAACTAAGGTAACAGAAGGGTACCTTTTCCTAATCTCCTGAGCAGTGGTAATAACAGGTCTAGAATGCCCATGAGCCGTGTCCACAACCAACACATCCACTCCAGCCTTTACCAAAACCTCAGCTCTTGCTAAACCAGCCTCTCCCACTCCAATAGCAGCTCCAACTTTGTACGCTGAATCCGCCTCTTTCACTTTTCTGATCTCAGAGGTCTGTAACTCTACAGATAAATTTTTATGAATAACCCCAAGTCCCCCTGCAACGGCCATTGCTATCGCCATGTCACTTTCTGTCACGGAATCCATAGCAGCAGACAAAATAGGCAATTCTAAATGAATCCGATCAGAAAGAGACGTCTTTACAGACACATTTGCAGGCAAAATCTCTGAATATTGAGGAAGAAGAAGCACGTCATCAAAAGTTAAAGCATCTAACATAGAAAAACCATAAGAGGTGTGAGAAATGGATTGTTTCTCACATCTAAACAGGACCATTTTCGGTGTGTAAATGAGGAGAAACCTACATTAAAGAGAGCTTTTTTATCTAGAAGAAAACGAGACTACTAACAATTTAGTAGTTATAATGCTCAAACTTCAGGGATTGTTAGCAGCAAAACTTCCTAAATCAAATTAAGGTGATCCATATACGACTTTAAGCGTTCTACTAAATTGATATTCCTAAACATCCTTCCCTTTTTTCAGAGAGATATTGAAAACAAAATACAAACTAAACAACAATGCTGAAAAGTTAACAGGCCTTCATCCACTAATAAAATAGTGGGCTTTCTGCCCGAAAATCATAAGGATATTCATGGAAAGCACAAATAGAGTTGAACCAGAGTTTTTAGGCGATTATAAAATAATCTGCCCTCTGAGAGACTACTTTTGGAGCAAAGATGTTCTAGCAGAGCATCGTCTTGTAAAAAAACGTGTTGTTTTGAAAATTCTGTCAGAACAAGTGACAGAATCTGAAATATTCATGAATGACTTTCACCAAACTATTATTCGATTAGCCGCTCTATCACATCCTCACTTATTGCCCATAGAGAATGTATCTCAGATTGAAGGAAAATACTTCATTGTTATTGCGCAAAAATACTCCCATACTCTCTCTTTAGCCCAATATCTTAGTAGAAGCACGACCATCCTATCCGAACAGCTTATTGTAACCTTGATCAGCCAACTGGCCGCAACACTAGATTATGCTCACGAACATGATTTAATCCATGGGGGGCTTAATTTACATTCTGTTTTTATCGATGCTTCTTCTGACACCCCAAAAATACTGCTCCCCGAAGTAGGATTTTCCTTTTTCTTAAAGCAGAGGTTAGTAGAAGAGACTTTTCGTGAAAGAAAGCTAGAGCAATTAAAAGAACTTCTTTTTTTTGAAACGCCAGAAGAACCTTCTAACTCCATACAAAATGATGTTTATGCTTTTGGAGTGATTGCGTACTACCTACTCTTTAAGACATATCCTCAAGGCTGTTTCCCCATGCCTAATCAAGCATTCCCCAATCACACGTATGATTGGGATAAATTACTTAAGGCATGCCTTACTCCATTGCCTCAGGCTCGCGCCACGCGGTTGTCTCCTCTCCTATCGAAAAAATCACCCAGCATACAACTTCAAAATGCTTTACATGCTTGCGAAGAGCCTTTACGAATTATTACCAATGAACCTGAATCCCCTATGCTTCCTACACCACAATCGTTACTACAACACGAGGAGCAAATTCTAGATCAAGCAACCGAACAACCGGAATTCGTATTAGTAGCAGCAAAATCTATAGATGAAGCAATGGATACAACCATTTCTGATTCGCAAGAAACGTGTCAAGAAAGCGACAGTTATTCTCAAGCCTTACAGACCTTACTTGTAAGAGAACCTGTAGTAAATAAGTATGTGAAAGAAAGTGAGCAAACCATTAAACCGCAACCCCTGTTCACAGAAATGATGTTTATTCCAGGAGGGGAGTTTTTCAGAGGTAATCGAGATTATCAACGCGATGAATACCCCGTTCACAAAATCTCTTTACCAGGTTTTTTCCTAGATATTCATCCTGTGACAAACGAGCAATTTGTGCGCTTTTTGGACTTCGTAGGAAGTGAACAAGACGCTCATTGTAATGAATTAATTCGTCTAAAGGATTCTCGAATACAACGACGTTCCGGCAAACTAATCATAGAACCAGGTTATGCTAAACATCCCGTAGTAGGGATAACTTGGTATGGTGCTTACGGATATGCAAACTGGGTAGGTAAACGGCTACCCACAGAAGCTGAGTGGGAGATCGCCGCATACGGAGGCATACAAGGCCTTTATCCTTGTGGAAACAACATCGATAAAACTCAAGCCAATTTCTTTAGCGCCGATACGACAACAGTTATGAGTTATCCTGCTAACGCCTATGGCCTGTATGATATGGCTGGAAATGTATATGAGTGGTGTTCTGATTGGTATGGCTATGACTTTTATGAAACATCTGCTCAAGAACCCAATAACCCCAAAGGCCCTGCTCAAGGTGTCTATCGGGTACTTCGTGGTGGCTGCTGGAAAAGCCTCCGTGATGATCTTCGCTGTGCCCACCGTCACCGTAATAATCCTGGAGCGGTGAATAGCACCTACGGATTCCGTTGTGCCAAGGACGTGTAAATGCAAATTCATACTCTTATAGAAATATTAGACAACTTACTTTCTACAAGTAGCTTTAATGATTATGGCCCTAATGGGCTACAAGTAGGCTCTTCTGAACAACCAGTGACCAAAATTGGAGTGGCAGTATCAGCAGACTTAGCAACAATCCAAAAAGCGATAGAACATAAAGTATCTACTCTTATTGTCCACCATGGAGTGTTTTGGAAAGGTATGCCTTATCCCATTACAGGAATTTTATATGAAAGAATTAGGCTGTTAATACAACATAACATCTCTCTGATCGCTTACCATCTTCCTTTAGATGCTCACCCAACCATTGGAAATAACTGGAAGGTGGCTTTAGACTTAGGATGGGAAAATGTACAGCCATTCGGCAGTTATCTTCCACAATTAGGAGTCCAAGGAACCTTCCCATCTATCCATATAGAAGAGTTCGCCCAAGTCCTCTCTTCTTATTATGAAGCACCTGTCCAAGCAAAAGCATTAGGAGGGATAGACTTCATTTCCTCAGCCGCATTAATATCTGGTGGCGCTTACAAAGAAATTTCTACTGCTGCATCCCAACACGTTGATTGTTTCATTTCTGGCAACTTTGATGAACCTGCCTGGTCATTATCTTTTGAAAATAAAATTAACTTTTTGTCTTTTGGACACACAATAACAGAAAAAGTGGGTCCTAAAGCTTTAACAACATGGTTAAATGAGCAACTACCGGAATCTATTCCATCACTATTTATTGACACACAAAACCCTTTCTAAGTTCTAAATGATAAGTCCATTTTCACTAAAGCTTCCCTAATTCTTCATCCCAGCAGCTGTTAATTTTTCCTAAGGAAAATCAAAAAAACATCACTTAAACAAGCGAAGTGCTAAATTATTGCCAAAAAACAAAAGCTTTTGTTATCGTTCTCCTGTATATGTAGAGACTAAGTATAAATACTTTACACCCATCACAACCTCTCTAAAATCAACTTTCATGGTGGGATGCAGCGTTCGGATGACGCTTGATTACGGTATGGCCGCACTGATAAGCGGTGTTAGTTCACGTAGCTTAAAACAGTGATTCCGTATTGCGTTTCCGTAATTTTAACCCGATCTCTTGGATGTTATTGGAAGCTACAGGAATCCTATATTCTAATTCAGGTTGTGACACAGCCTCGATGCAGAGACTCGTTCCCTCATCGAAAACTCACTTCTTGTTCCTATTAGGAACCTTGCATTCTAGGGAGTATGTCAGGTTACTAAATCTTTGAAACATAAAAATAACTAAAGGACTCATCGGTATGTCAGAACAAGCAATAGCGCTTAAAATTAAGCCCTTGGGAGATCGGATTTTAGTGAAAAGAGAAGAGGAAGCTGCCATGGCTAGAGGCGGTATTATTCTTCCAGATACAGCGAAAAAGAAACAAGACAGAGCGGAAGTCCTTGCTTTAGGTACTGGAGCAAGAGACAAAGATGGTAATGTAATTCCTTTCGAAATGAAAGTTGGCGATATTGTTTTGATTGATAAATACGCTGGTCAAGAAGTCTCCATAAATGGCGAAGAGTGCGTGATCGTTCAAACAAGTGAAGTTATGGCAATTCTGCAATAGTTGATAAGATAATTAGAAAGTTAAGGAGCCCGAGATGGCAGCAAAAAATATCAAATATAATGAAGAAGCTAGAAAAAAAATTCACAGAGGAGTGAAGACTCTTGCAGAAGCTGTAAAAGTTACTTTAGGACCAAAAGGACGTCACGTTGTGATAGATAAAAGCTTTGGGTCTCCTCAAGTTACTAAAGACGGGGTTACTGTTGCCAAAGAAATTGAGCTCGAAGATAAACACGAAAACATGGGCGCTCAAATGGTAAAAGAAGTGGCCAGCAAAACAGCTGACAAGGCTGGTGATGGAACCACAACTGCTACTGTTCTGGCAGAAGCTATTTATAGCGAAGGCTTAAGAAATGTTACAGCTGGTGCTAACCCTATGGATCTAAAAAGAGGGATTGACAAAGCTGTAAAAGTTGTTGTTGATCAAATTAAAAAAATCAGCAAGCCAGTACAACACCACAAAGAAATTGCTCAAGTTGCAACAATTTCTGCTAACAATGATGCTGAAATTGGAAATCTGATTGCTGAAGCAATGGAAAAAGTAGGGAAAAATGGTTCTATCACAGTAGAAGAAGCTAAAGGTTTCGAAACTGTCTTAGATGTTGTCGAAGGAATGAACTTCAACCGCGGTTATCTTTCTAGTTATTTTTCTACAAATCCAGAAACACAAGAGTGCGTTCTTGAGGAAGCTCTCATCCTCATTTATGATAAGAAAATTTCTGGCATTAAAGACTTCCTCCCAGTTTTACAACAAGTTGCAGAGGCAGGTCGCCCTCTATTAATCATCGCTGAAGATATTGAAGGCGAAGCATTAGCTACTCTCGTTGTAAACCGAATTCGGGCTGGTTTCAGAGTTTGTGCTGTGAAAGCTCCTGGTTTTGGAGACAGAAGAAGAGCTATGTTGGAAGATATTGCCATCCTCACTGGCGGTCAGCTAATTAGCGAAGAACTTGGAATGAAGTTAGAAAATACAACTTTATCCATGTTAGGTAAAGCTAAGAAAGTTATCGTTTCTAAAGAAGATACGACGATTGTAGAAGGCTTGGGCAATAAACAAGATCTTGATGCCCGATGCGAAAACATTAAGAAACAAATCGAAGAAAGTTCTTCTGACTATGATAAGGAGAAGCTCCAAGAACGTTTAGCTAAACTATCTGGTGGGGTTGCCGTAATCCGCGTCGGTGCTGCCACAGAAATTGAAATGAAAGAGAAAAAAGACCGTGTAGATGATGCTCAACACGCTACTTTAGCTGCTGTTGAAGAAGGTATTCTACCTGGTGGTGGTACAGCTCTGCTACGCTGCATTCCTACTTTAGAGGCTTTCCTTCCTATGTTGTCCAATGAAGATGAGCAAATTGGCGCTCGCATCATCCTTAAAGCTTTGTCAGCTCCTTTAAAACAAATTGCTGCTAACGCAGGAAAAGAAGGTGCAATCATTTGCCAACAAGTTCTTTCCCGTTCAGCAAATGAAGGTTATGATGCTTTACGTGACGCTTACACAGATATGCTTGAAGCTGGTATCTTAGACCCAGCTAAAGTAACACGATCTGCTTTAGAAAGTGCTGCTTCCGTTGCTGGTTTACTCTTAACAACAGAAGCTTTGATTGCTGATATTCCAGAAGAAAAATCTTCTGCTGCACCAGCAATGCCAGGCGCTGGAATGGATTATTAATTCCTCATTGAGCTCCTTTCCCCAAGAAAGGAGCTTTTCTCTCTTTCTAATATTTATTTATTGCTCTATTGTGAATGACGAATTAAAGCCTTTCGTTCACACATGTTTAAGCTATTAAAAAATGTTCTTCTTATTTTTATTTGTATCCTGGGATATCTCTGGATACGGAAAGATAGCCTTGTAGAACATTGGCTTTCCCAGAAATTGCACACACAAGTCTCCGTAGGTTGTGTATCACCTAGATTATCTGGCATTAAAATTCGGCATTTATGCATCCATAACCGTCCTACAACAATCAAGCGTTTCCCTTATGCTTTAGAAGCCGAATACGTTAAAGTTCGCTTTTCGCTTCTCTCAATGTTGATTTCAAAGAAAGTAGAAATTTCTGACTTGACTATACAAGGGGCTTCCTTAACTTTCTTTCCTTTCGAATCCAATTCCTCTAAAACTAATTGGCAACTTCTTTGGAATGGATTTCTACAAATTCAAGAGCTTCATGATGACCTCTCTTATACCTCAAAGATTGACACTCTTCCTATTCTCATTCGTCGCTGTCAGTTCATCAATACAAGAATACAAGGGTTTAAATCGAACCAGAAGGATTTCCCAGTTTTTGTTCTCCCTATGTTAGAGTTCCGTTGCAACACACATAACCCTCATCTTCCTTCTTTAGATACAGCAATTAAATCTCTCTTATACCTAGCTGTTGAAGAAAGCATCTATCAAGCAAATCTGCCAGGAGATATCGTTAAACCCCTATCCAATCTAGCTAGAGGATACTTTATTTCCGCCTCCCGTAAAAAAGACCTTAACTACCCTTATCCTTCACAATCTACAGAAGAAGTAGTGGGCTTGATTAGAGAGTTTTTTTTCCGTTAATACATCTGAATACTCTACCCTCAAACTTTGTATTAAAAGAAAGTACTAAGATACTTATAAAATAAGATAAATTCTGTTTTTTGCTATTACAAAACCCAGAGACTCATCACTATATTGTTCCTCCTAAAAAAGAAAAGCTTCTTTTAATGAATCATATGGCATGATAGAACTTACATAAGGCAATATGTGGATACCATTTCCATTTGAAACTAGGAGAATTAGACTTGTTGCCTATTTAGAGGCTCTTGTCACTATATGATGATTTCGACCACCTTATCTGTTCTCTTAACCATTTTCTTCCTTTTTTTCTCAGGTTTCATCTCTCTCTCCCAAATCGCTTTGTTTTCTATCCCAACCTCATTAATCTCTCATTATAAACGATCCAAATCAGTCAAGCAAAAGCGAGTAGCCCTTCTCCTATCCCACCCCCATCACTTGCTGATCACTCTAATTTTCTTGGATATCGGGGTAAATATTGGCATTCAAAACTGTGTTGCCAATTTAGCCGGAGCAAATGCCTCCCTGCTTTCTACCGTTGGGTTACCCTTAGCCCTTACGCTCGTTCTTGGAGAAATCCTCCCTAAAGCCGTAGCACTACCCTATAACATACAAATTGCTCGTTACGTAGCTCCAATAGTACAAGTCTTTATTACAGTTTTAAGTCCTTTATTGCACTGGGCTATTATAGGGATTAACTACATCATTCAGAAAATGCTTCCGGCTCGAAAATTAGATATCATCCAACCACAAGAACTCAAAGCCGTTCTGAAAAGTTGCAAAGATTTTGGCTTAATTAGCCAGGATGAGAGTCACTTACTTTTTGGTTATCTTTCTCTAGGAGATTGCTGTGTAAAAGAACGCATGAAACCACGCCAGGATGTGCTGTTTTATGATATTCAAACACCCATCGAAAACCTATACCAGCTATTTGCAGATCAACATTGCTCTCGAGTCCCCGTATGTAATGATAACCTGCAAAACCTACTAGGAATTTGCACAGCCAAAGCTCTACTACTGCATGAAAAACCCATAGAGTCACCAAACGAACTCCTTTCCCTGTTATGTAAACCTTATTACATGCCAGAAACAATCTCTGCCAAGACAGCTCTTTGCCACCTAGCTGCTAATGAAGAGACTTTAGGAATGATCATTGATGAATATGGATCAATAGAAGGTTTGATTACTCAGAATGATTTATTCGAAATCGTTTCTGGAGAAATCATAGATGAACGAGAAGAGCGTGTACTATATACCATGTCAGGAAAAGATATCATTATAGCAGCAGGAGCTTTAGAACTCAGTGAGTTCGCAGAGGTGTTTCACGTTGATCTACCAACCTATAACAATAGCGCTACCCTGGGAGGCTGGTTGACAGAGCAAATCGGCTCTATTCCCTCTACGGGAGCGAAGTTATCCTGGAATAACTTCATATTCCAAGTTTTGGATGCAGCTCCTAATTGTGTGCGACGCGTCTATGTAAGGAGGCTCCATGACTAATTCTTTTGTATTCTGGATTTTCCTTAATATCTTGTGGATTGTGATACAAGGCTTTTACTCCATGATGGAAATGGCTTGTGTCTCATTCAACAAAGTCAAACTACAATATTACTTAACTAAAAATCATCAGAATGCTCGTTATATTAATTTTCTGATGAAACGTCCGTACCGTTTATTTAGTACTGTGATGTTGGGGTTAAACCTTGCTTTGCAAATGGGATCCGAAACCTCAAGACAGTGTTATCAGGCACTGGGGTTATCTCCTGATTATGCTCCTCTTACCCAGGTGCTTCTAGTTGTCATTTTTGCTGAACTTCTCCCTTTGACAATTTCTAGAAAAATTCCAGAAAAATTGGCTTTGTGGGGAGCTCCTATTTTATATTACTCTCATTACCTTTTTTATCCGGTTATCCAGCTTTTTGGTGGTATTACCACAACCTTATATTACCTATTAAACATCAAAGAAGAAAAATTAACGTTAAGCCGAGATGAGCTGCAAAAGGCTTTAGAAACCCACCATGAAGAGCAAGATTTCAATGTCATTGCAACTAATATCTTTTCTCTTAGCGATACTGTAGCATCCCAGGTATGCCAACCTCTGGATCAAGTTCCTCTTTTATCTTCAACTGCAACAGTAAGAGATTTAAAAAACATGATCCAAACAACTGGAGTGGATTTCGTTCCTGTTTATCAAAGAATGCGGAAAAAAATTATCGGTATTGCTCTGCCAAAAGACTTTGTCAATAGGGCACCAACTGAAACAATTGCCAATCACCTCCATCTTCCTTGGTTCCTAACAGGAAAAACGAAATTAACCCAAGTTCTCAAAGAATTTCGGCAAAATCGCTCCAGTGTCGCTATTGTCATTGATACCTCTGGAGAACCGATAGGAATCTTAAGCTTAAACGCTATTTTTCATATCTTATTCAATACTACGAACATTGCACAGCTAAAACCACAAACGAGCTCATTAATTGAGCGTACTTTCCCAGGAAACACACCGCTAAAAGAACTGCAGAAAGAACTCGGGATTCCTTTAACACAATATGGCGTGAATACACTAGCTCAACTCGTTTTACAGTTACTCGATTCCCCAGCAGAAATTGGTACTTCTGTCATCATTCACAACTTACTTTTAGAAGTTAAAGAAGTTTCCTTATATGGGATCAAAAAAGTTTCGGTTAAAAACCTGTTATCCTAAAAATCGTAACCTTCCTATCTAGGGTGCATCAGACGAGAAACTGTGCGAATAACAATATCGGCAGCAGACTCTATATCCTCTTGAGACAACAAGTGGGAAAAAGAAAATCGTAATGTTCCTAAGCTTAACTCAGGATCTACCTTCATACCTGTTAATGATTTGAACGCTGTGGTAGCTCCTGAGGAACAAGCTGAACCATATCCACAAGCTACACCTTCCATGTCTAAAGCAATTTGCAGAACCTCCCCCTCTAAACCAGGGAAGGCAATAGCAGATACATTATTGACTCTAGAAGCCTGTTGGCAATGGATCACAATTTGAGGATGAGCCTTCTTAACCAACACTTCAAATAGATCACGATAATGTAAAATTTTCCTTTCTATTTCCGCCTGTTGTTCCTTTAAAATAGAAAATACATAGAAAAGCGAAGCAATCCCATAAAAGTTTTCCGTCCCAGAACGTACCCCTGCCTGCTGTCCTCCGCCAAAAAGCAACGGCATTAGGCGTATCTTGGGACGCACTAATAAAACACCAACACCCGATAAAGTGTGAAATTTATGCCCTGAAAAAGCAAGCATGGTAACCCCTTCAGGCACAACAACTTTTTCTCGTCCCACAATAGCTGTAGCATCAACAATAAACTGTAAATTTTGCTCCTTAGCAAAATCTGCAATAGCAAAAATGTCTGTTTTTGCTCCAATTTCACTATTTACCCAACTGAGTACAATAGCACGCGTATCAGGTTTTTGCGCTTGTTTAACCTGCTGTAAAGAAATAGCACATTGGTGCGGTTCGGGATCTAAAAATGAGACAGAAACAGGAGCATGTTTAAGAGTTTCCACAACTGCAGGATGCTCCATGCTAGATGAGATAACGTGGCATCCTTTAGGAAGATTTGCAATAGCTAAATTTAAGCTTTCAGTAGCACCAGAGGTATAAATGACATTGCCGGACTGAAAGGATAATTCCTCACGAATCAAAGCTGTTGTAGCATTAACTATGCCACGAGCTCTCTTTCCAATACTATGGACACTAGAGGGGTTACCAAAAAATTCCTCGTCGATTAGGGTTTGTAAATAAGCAAGAAGTCCAGGTGCTAAGCACGATGACGCATTATTATCTAAATAAATCATGAATGCAGTCTCATAAATGAAAAAAAACTACCGCATGCGGACAAGAACCAACGTGGCGTTATCTAAGCCTCCACGACTATTTGCTAAAGAAATCAGGTGGTGTCCACTTTCCTCCAACGTCTGAGACTGAATCAAGACATCTCTAATGTCTATGTCTGTGACCATATTTGTTAGACCATCCGAACAGAAAATGAAAACATCCTCTTTTTCATAAGAGATGTCACGGACATCAGGCGTTATATAGGGTCGATTACCCACGACATTGGTAAGAATATGACGATAAGGATATACCTTAGGGGATTGTTTGGAAAGTCCGTAACGATGTGTCAACTGATTAGCTACGGAATGATCCTCGGTTAGACAGAAAAGTTTTTTTTCCCTTAGAAGATAAATTCTGCTGTCCCCTACATGAAACAACCAAGCCTTATTGCGAAAAAAATGTAGAAAACTCAGGGTTGTGCCCATCCCTTTTAGATGCACATCTTCTAGGCTATGCTGGTAAACAAGATTATTCACCTTAGCTAGAATATCTCTCAGTACAGCCTGGTACTCTTCATCGCCTACAGTTTCTAGAAACGCGATATTTGCATCTATCAACGCCATTAAGCATAGTACAGCTTCTTGAGAAGCGACTTCACCACCAGAACAACCACCCATGCCATCAGCAATAGCAACAACTTTGGAAACGAGGTTAACAAACCAAAAATCTTCATTTTTGGACCGCACAACCCCTATGTCACTTAAGCCAAAATATTCAAAGTCTACCTTCCGCATCAGCTACAACCACCCTTAGGAATGAAGCTTCTTGTGAAATGCTTACCCTGACTTCAGCCGTAACCTACCAAAATCCAAAAAAAACGGCACTTCGTCGAAAACGGCAGGATGGCAAGAGAGAACGCAAAAGTCAATAAGATTTACAGTACCTCCTTGTGAATATCCATTCCTTTAGAAGCAAGGGTACGTCAAAAGGGGTACAAAAGAATTAATTAAAGATGACTCATTATAAATAATAAGCTGGAAATCCCACGGTTATAGTCGTGAGAGTATGTTAGTTATAATCAACATCAGACACAGAACTATCAGACCACCGATCTGTTGTTTCCAATGATTTCGGATTCTCACAAAGGCGAGAAACGTCTGCAATTAAAGCCTTAATCTCACTTGAATTCAAACATCTACTTTCCGTTTCTAATCGCCCTAAAGCACACAAACATTGCTCAAGAACATTCTGCAAACAACCATGCGGGTCTATATTTTTGGAATATCTATTCTCAGCAATAAGCCGACTGAATAACGAACTCAACTCAGCACGTTGAATAGCAAAACACACCTCTCTTCTGCTCTTAAATTGCTTAACGGCTGCAACCAAAGCCCCAATGACACCACAAAGCATGCCAACAAAACCACCAACGTGGCATCCTATCATCACTGCGCCTAGAACAGAGAACCCCGGGCCTAAAAACACACACCCTATCACTAATCCTATTAAGCATGATACAAAACCTAAAGCCAAAATGATCCTGGAGACCAGAGCAATTTTTTCATGGCTCAATCGAGTGGATAAAGCCTTTTCTGAAAGAGCAAGCGCATTCAAGCCCAACAAAGCAGATACCTTCCTATGAAGTTGGCCTTCATCAAAGGAGGGTACACGATCGCTCCCCCGAATAGAGGAACGCTCTTCTAATAACTTTTGGTACGTACCACGTAATTCTTTCCGTAATTGCGCCTTACATTCTTTATGCCGTTTAATACACTGCCTAAGCCAAGAAGTGGCTCGAATTACCTTTACTAAGCCAAAAACAATGGCTCCCGATACCATAACAAACATCGTCAACAAAGTACCGACGATAATTGCCCCAAAAACAGCACCAGGTCCCTTATTATAATCTTCCTTAGAAGCTGAGAAAAAGCGAGCTAAATGCGCGCAACAAAATGTATAATCTAGGAATATCCGCCCTACCGTTAGAGTAGTATCCATGTAAAGAAGATCTGCCGGTGGTAGAAAATCAGGATTCCAAATGGTTGATGAAGAACCAAAAGCTAACTCTCGGATTCTACGTGCCAGAGAAGATTCCTTACTCCGACTAGAAGGATCTAAGGAGATCTCTATCCGAGCATCTTCCTTGAGAAAATTCACACTTTCTTTAACAAGGGCTCTAGCCGATTTTACCGAATCCGGAAAAAGAGTATAAGACATATTTGACACCCCTGACGGCTAAGTGATTATCTATCCAAGTTAAAAGAAAATTGAAAAATAAACCGAAAAAAGGGTACAAGCACGGCCCAAAAAAATCAAGACCTCTTAAAAAGAGATTTTAAATTAATCGTCAACTTAATTCAGGTGGATAATGGCAAGAGTAACCTCTCTCCCCAGCTCAACGATTTACACATCTCCTCGTTTTCCTACTGGTAGTAAAAAGAGCAGTTGTGCACGGATATGTTCTTTCGTCCATCGCCTGTTCCAGAACTTGCTATTTCTACCTGTATTTGCCTTGTCCTTTGCCATTGCTACCATAGCTACGCTGATGTTTGCCCTCACTGCCACAGCAGCCTATCTGGAATCCACGGCTCTCACAATTGTGTCTCTTATATCGTCCCTTCTATGAACAGAAAACAACCAATCCTCTGATAAACAGGGTGTCCTATATTAATTATTTATGGTAGACTTCTCGAGTTAATTTATAGGTGGAGAGATGTCTGTTAACAATAACTCTTTAGTTGTCTTTCGTCCACAGCCCCAGCCTTTACTAAGTTCAAAAAAAAGCTGTTTGGAACGTGTGCTTTCTTGCGTTTTCAGAATGCTGAAAAAATTATTGTGCATTGCCGGATTTACGTTAGTTTTAGCTGTTGCCTCCCTATATGTTATCGCCTTGTTTCCACTCCTTCTCATTGCTACGCTGATAAAATGCACACAATGCCTCTGGCGCGGAGAGGCCCCACAACTTAAATTTAACGGTTTCTCTCTGGTACAAGAGGGCTCTGTAAGTCGCGAACAAAAAAAGCATCGGGACTTACCATGCAAAATCCACTCTACTTATGTCAGTGTGTTAAAAAACTTGGGTTCGAGCTCATATGAAGGAGTCAAAAGACTTGCCTTAAAAATACTACGTCAACAAGAAGAAACTAGGAAAAAACTATTAACTACTCTGGAGAAACGAACCTACCTAAGTTCGTGGGATAAAACAATCGAACAAAATGTAAGCAACCTTAAACAATACAACATCATGTTAGACGTTGTAGTTAGAGATTTGCTTGCAAAGCAGAATAAAACAAGCCTTCTCACCCTCTATCCTTCCACCTTTGAAACACTTATTGAAGAATACACTTCTAATAAAGTCCTCTAAGACTAACACATGGGGTGGGCAGAAACGCCCATTCCTAGGAACAATAGATCTAATACACTTGTGCCACATGCGGCAAAAAAAGCTATAGTAACCTCGCCCCGAATTACTACGTAAAGATCTTTTGCCTATTACCGTTTGCTCTTGCAACTAGGCTATTCAGAAGAGTTTGATAGCTCCATGACAACAAACCATCCTTCTCCTTCAGGCGACCTATTTAATAAATTAATATCAGCAAGCAACTTGTCGTTAATTTCAAGAATAGTTCCAGAAACTGGGCTGAGGATTTCAATGGCAGATTTTGATGACTCTAATACAACAAAAACTTCCCCTTCACGACAAAAACTTCCAATGGAAGGCAGATCTACATATAAGATTTTCCCTAAATGCTCCTTCATACTTTGAGTTAACCCTAAACGAACTATAGAATTTCGTATCGGCATCACCCATACATGGTAATCTGACTCCCAAATCTGTCCCTCATTCATTAAAAGATCCTATGAGTTAAATATCAAAAAATTGGCTTAGAAGCTCTCCTAAAACCTCCTCTTCCACACGACTTTTAGCAAAAAATAACTTGTCTATACCAGCAGGCATATCACACTCTCTATGACCAAAACTGATGCAACAAAACGGGCCTTTTGCGTCAATCAAGATAGGAGAACTCTCTCCCTGAGATAAACTTGCTATCTCTTCATAAGCACAGGGGAATGCATCTCCTCGAAACAACGTTTCCATTTTTCTCTGAAGGTAAACGGATGTAACCGCCTGCAAAGAACCTTCTTGAAATTCTTCTAGAGCTTTACCTAATCTGCAGGCAAAGAGTTGTTCTTCACCTACATTAGGGTAGTGATCCCGCAACGCATGTAAAACCTTAGCTAAATGAGCTTTATCCCCATGGACTTTAATCAACGAACTACCTAATCCTTTTCTCACTATATCTCTATAATTCAGAACCTCTTCCTCTGGACTATATGAATGCATTTTTAGTGAGTAATAGGTTAACTGATCTTGACTATAACAAGATAATTCCCCATTCGCTAACAATAGCTTACCCAATTCCTGTCCATTCTGAATACCAGGCAAAGCAGGTTCTTCTCCCGGGGATAAAACAAGCTCACAGGACACTTCAGAGCTTTTAGCTATGCTCTCAGCTATTCTAGATGGGCTACCCCTCAATACTTCTCTACGTATGTAGGCGTAAACAGAGTTCAAAACAGCAGGTTTCATCCCCTGAAGATCCTTTGCTGAAGCCTTAGTTTCTAATTCTGGGAACTCAAGCTGCAAAGTTTCAAAATTCTCTGCTTGTTGCATCCATTGATGCACTTCAGCCATGGAAACTTGCGTTTCCATTTCTTGAAGAGTCTGCTTGCGATACGACAAAGAAAACCGCCTTCCTATGAGACTAGGTTCTCTTGCCTTCACAACGTCTTTAGAAAGGGCGACTCGAGGTAAATCTAATTCGTGTTGCAAAGGAGCATACGCCAATCGAACATATGTTTCAAAAACCTCTAATGCAGCTTTATTCTTAAAGCAAAAATCATCATGCAAAGATATCCTCTCCATCGCTATAGAATCTCTCCCTTTAGAGAAGAAATCTTGCAGAGGACAAAAATCAAAGGCAATACTACCTTCAAGAGCTAAGAAAGCTCGTTTACATAACAGAATTTCTCGATAAAGATTCAGAAATTCTCTTTCTTCCATCTCCATGAAATGGAAATAAGACATTACAAAAGCATCGAAAGATAAAGGCTCTAATCCCTGTTGTTGTATTCTTGCAAAAGCTCGCTTAGCCTTATCATAAAAATCATTCTTTGCTTCTTCAAACGAAGGATAAGGAATATTCTTTCTCTGCCCTTCTGCAAAACGTAATAAAGCCTCTACAGCAGAGTCGATGTAAGGAGCCCCAAACCAATCCTGTACGCTCTTATAGCCAAATAATCGCAAATCGACGTTACGAGATAAGCTTACATCCTCTGGAAGATTAAACATACGACGACGATATTCTAACATCTGCCGCAGAACATAATGAGGAAACTTTTTCTCCTCTAAAAACAACCGAACACGCGCGGCATATCCCTCAGGGGAAACTGGATAACACACTTGTTGTAAATCTGTGTAAGCAGAATATAAATGTGGAGCCGAAGATTTCCAAACCTCTTCAGAGGAGATAAAAGGCGCGTCAAAACGTCTATAAGCAGAGTATCCCCTTTCCTTGTCAAAAAGAGAGGAGTTTCCCCCATATATTTTTAGGAAAAGTTCCTCTCCCAACTTTTTTGTTAAAAACTTCTCAGTAAGAATGCCCTCATTTAAAAAGTTCCACTGCCGAGGATTCCCGGAAAAAGGATACGCCTCATGAGAAAAAAATCTCTTTAAAACACGCCATTCTTGTTCAGATAGTTTTCTACTAGAAAGAATCTTACAGGCACGTTTCTTATACTTTTTATTCTGCCCAAATGTTCTAGGAGACCGAATAAATACATCGCCCATACCAGAACAAATCACACCGAGGGCTAAAAACCCTACAATCTTTTTTTGATGTTTATAAAAAAATGTTAGCAAAGTAACCCTCGTTTTCACACATTGAAATGCCCCCTGATTGAGCCACAGGGGGCGTGTCAACTGTTCTATTAGAGAAGAAGCCCAGAAACCATTCAGTCTTGTGGAGTAGGGCAACCGTGGCTTTCAGTCCAGCCACTATACACAACTAGGATTTGACCTAAATGACTAAAAGAGAAAAAGCTGCTTAACGCACCAGCGTACAGAAACCTACCTCGCTAACAATATACATAGATCTGCCTGCAAGTAAATCATTTTCTATCAAGGTATACTATTCTGCATCTGACAATGCAAAACTATGCAGGAAAGAGACTCTCCTCTAACCCACCTAAGAAATGATATCGAATATCAAAATACCAATTGAAAACATCACGAGCATCAACTCTCTGAGATAAAGACACATCTCTAGCAAATATCTCCTGGGCTGCTTTAGCTACTTCTTTTGATTCAATAGTGACGATACATTCGTAATCACAAGAGTGGCTCTTTTCAGAAAAATTATAACTACCAATTAAAAACGTACGGCCATCAACAATCATACATTTTTTATGTAGCTGCACTTGTGGAACAAAAAACTCGAATATAGAGACACTAGAACTTGGTATCTTTTTCGAAAAAGCATAGCGACGCCAAATCATAGGACGCTCCCTATAAAATAGCGGGAAATAGTTAATTCTATTGCCCCAAGCATAAGACAGAGTAATAGATGGGCTACATTCAGTACGCCCATTAGTTACTAATTCCGCAACAACATTTCTCTCGTGAATAGCTTTCAATAATTCCTGATAGATACTATCGTGTGGCAAGAAATATAGCTGCACTATTTGCAAAGAATGCTGCGCTTCCGAAATAAGACGACTGTATTCTGCTGTAATCGCATTGACAGATTCATCTGGACCAGAAAAAATAAACCTAATCTGATTTACAGCTACTGGGATCTTTCTTGGGTCTGCTTCAAATATAGAATTTTCTGCATTCTTTGCTTGCTGATATGTTAAATCCGTTGTCACCTGTTCTCGGAAAAAATCTAAACTCTTGTTAAAAAAGATACTTTTAGAAAAAGCCTCCCACATCGCATAGTGAGCTAGAAATTCCCTGTGCACCAAAAGGCCTAGGTCAGGAGAACTGACTGCGACATCTTGATCACGAAATGCCCAAGGCCTAGCTAATCCAGAAACAAACAATTTAGAGGAGTCTGGCCTTTCAGGGCAAGCATCCCCCTTTGTACACATCAAATCTTCGAAGTTAGTTCCCCCAATAAAAACATACCTACCATCAATTACAGATAATTTGATGTGCATTTCGAGTACATTAGGAAAGGCAAAGTCTAAATTAGGAGGACAATCCGAGAATATAAAGAAAAAACGAGAGGGCCAAGTCGCTTTGATCTCAGAGAGAGCTCGCCTATCTGCCTGATCTATAAACGTCGGCTGGATTAAAATACGACAAGTAACATTTGGATTCTCATGCATACGTGCATCCACGTGTTCCAGAATCTCCTTAAGGACATCCCCTCCAGTCATGCACGGACACAAGTTGATACTGTATTGTGCATGGTCTATACAAGACAGAAGCTTCTTATACGTATCTAAACTATCATGTAAAACAATCACAGACGCATCTTCTCGACTTTCTGGCAACTCTATAGTCGCAGCCCAAGTTAAAGAGCAGACAGCCCACATAAAAAATGAAACAAGTACCTTAATTCTCATACTACCTTACCCCGCTGCTATACACGGGTTGCTATACTACACAGAAAGGAAGGAATTTTCCTCCCAAGAAGAAAATTTTTGAATAAGCAAGCGTTTAATCTCCGCTCTTGCTTCTTGAAGAACAGAATCTGAGACATTAAACCCTAAAGGAAAAAAAGAGCTTTGATCTATACCAGAAACAACAGATTCGGCTATATCAGGGAAAAGAAATTTACGATAAAACTCTATAGAACTTCCTGCTAGAAAAATAGATCCTTGATGTAAAAACCCTTTTTTAACAGTTCTCTGAGCTGCTCCACAAATTTTTCTTTTCCCAACAAAAACATCATATTTTGATGAGGAGGCCATACAAAATTGCGATCTAGCAATATCAGAACCGTCTAAACCTTCTTTTTGAGCCAACCGCATGTCCAGGC
Organism: uncultured Chlamydiaceae bacterium; assembly: GCA_937884635.1. Classification (GTDB taxonomy): domain Bacteria; phylum Chlamydiota; class Chlamydiia; order Chlamydiales; family Chlamydiaceae; genus Chlamydia. The sequence continues at coordinate 15,226 of CALGBW010000026.1, read as the reverse complement.
GAAAAAGAGAATGCAACACATCTAGAACATTACTATTAACCGTACGATAATTATCTAAAACAGAATGACTAAAATTAGGGCAAGAGGAGGACATCAATAAGGAGAAAGCATAATCTCCGGAATGGAAAACAAATCCACCTCCAGTGGGGCGAGAAGACATGTCGAGTTTTTTCATACCGTCTTCCGTTAACAACTTCTCTGGTCTCATGAAATATCCATAAGTCATAGAGAACGGATTAGCCCACTCGTAGAGGTGTAACACGACTTCACCGTCTTTCAAATTATCCAAAAGACGCTTGTCCTCAGCCATATGTTCTGCGGCTGATTTTTTCCCAGAATCTATAATACGAATTTTCATTATAAAATAAGAACAAACGGATGTGGCTGAAAATTAACTAAGAGCACGATAAATATCTCTTGTTGCACCACTATTCCACATTTCACCCAGCAATTTTATCACTTAGCAGCCAAATTAAGCAAGCTACCAGCTAAAACAACAAAATACTTTATATATAAAAACTTTCTGTAAAGAGGCAGGGCAGCAAAAGTTGCATCATTATTTTCAATTTCGTATATGCTTAAAGGAAAGTTCCACCCTCTGCTTTCAGGTTTTTATGTTTGAAAAGTTTACTAATAGAGCGAAACAGGTCATCAAGTTAGCGAAAAAAGAAGCACAACACTTAAATCATAATTATCTCGGCACTGAACATATTCTTTTAGGTTTACTCAAACTAGGACAAGGCGTGGCTGTCAATGTGCTGCGTAATTTAGGTATTGACTTCGACTCTGTTAAACAAGAAGTCGAACACCTGATTGGCTACGGACCAGAAATCCAAGTTTATGGAGACCCTGCTTTAACTGGAAGAGTGAAGAAATCTTTTGAATCCGCAAATGAAGAAGCGAGCATACTAGAACACAACTATGTTGGCACAGAGCACCTACTTTTAGGAATTTTGAACCAAACTGATGGTGTTGCTTTACAAGTACTGGAAAGACTAAACATCGACCCTAAAGAAGTAAGAAGAGAAATTTTAAAAGAACTGGATACTTTCAACTTACAACTCCCCCCCTCTTCTTCTTCCTCCATCAATCCTAGAGGCCCCTCTCCTTCTTCCTCCTCTTCTTACAAATCCTCTTCTATAGGGCATACAATTGGCATAGAAAAATCAGACAAACTATCTGCTTTGAAAGCATACGGGTATGATTTAACCGAAATGTTCCGGGAATCTAAATTAGACCCTGTAATAGGTAGATCAGCAGAGGTAGAAAGGCTCATTCTTATTCTCTGTCGAAGAAGAAAAAATAATCCTGTTTTGATTGGTGAAGCTGGTGTTGGGAAAACAGCAATCGTAGAAGGATTAGCTCAAAAAATTATCTCTAATGAAGTGCCGGAATCTCTAAGAAAAAAACGGTTAATTAACTTAGACCTTGCTCTCATTATTGCGGGAACGAAATATCGAGGACAATTCGAAGAACGCCTCAAAGCTGTTATGGATGAGGTGCGTAAACACGGAAATATCCTTTTGTTCATTGACGAGCTGCACACAATTGTTGGAGCTGGAGCAGCAGAAGGCGCTATCGATGCTTCTAATATTCTCAAACCAGCTCTAGCTCGAGGGGAAATTCAGTGTATCGGCGCTACAACCTTAGATGAATACCGTAAACATATAGAGAAGGATGCAGCCTTAGAAAGACGATTCCAAAAAATTATTGTTCAGCCCCCAAGCGTGGAAGAGACTGTAGAGATTCTACGAGGATTGAAGAAAAAGTATGAAGACCACCACAACGTCTTTATTACAAATGAAGCATTAAAAGCAGCAGCAACCTTATCTGACCAATATATCCATGGCAGGTTCCTTCCTGATAAAGCCATTGACCTGTTGGATGAAGCAGGAGCTCGTGTCCGTGTTAACACAATGGGTCAGCCAACAGATTTAATGAAATTAGAAGCTGAGATTGAAAGCACCAAAGCAGCTAAGGAACAAGCTATCGGCACCCAAGAATACGAGCGTGCTGCACGGTTACGAGACGAAGAGAAGAAGCTGCGTGAACGCTTAACCAACATGAAGCAAGAATGGGAAACAAATAAAGAAGAACACCAAATCCCTGTTGACGAAGAGGCTGTAGCTCAAGTTGTTTCTATGCAAACAGGAATCCCTTCTGCACGGTTAACAGAAGCTGAAAGCGAAAAACTTCTTAAATTAGAAGACTCGTTGAAAAAGAAAATTATTGGGCAAGATGAAGCTGTTTCAAGCATTTGCCGAGCCATTCGTAGATCTAGAACAGGAATTAAAGATCCTAATCGACCTATGGGATCCTTTTTGTTCTTAGGACCTACTGGCGTAGGAAAAACATTATTAGCTCAGCAGATTGCTATTGAGATGTTTGGCGGTGAGGACGCCCTTATCCAAGTTGATATGTCAGAATATATGGAGAAGTTTGCCGCTACAAAGATGATGGGGTCTCCTCCAGGATATGTAGGCTATGAAGAAGGCGGTCACCTTACAGAACAGGTACGCCGACGTCCTTATTGCGTAGTGTTGTTTGATGAAATAGAAAAAGCCCACCCTGACATCATGGATTTGATGTTACAAATCTTAGAACAGGGGCGGTTAACAGATGCTCTAGGACGTAAGGTTGATTTCCGGCATGCAATCATTATCATGACATCCAACCTAGGTGCGGATTTAATCAGAAAGAGTGGCGAGATTGGCTTTGGGGCCCGATCTCACTTGGACTATGTTGTGATACAAGAAAAGATAGAAGCAGCTATGAAGAAACACCTCAAGCCAGAGTTTATTAACCGATTGGATGAGAGCGTGATCTTCCGACCTCTTGAAAAAGACGCTTTGTCTCAAATCATACACTTAGAAATTAAAAAGTTAGACTCGAGGCTGAAGAACTTCCAAGTAGCACTCAACATCCCAGATTCAGTTGTATCTTTCTTAGTTTCGAAAGGCTTCTCGCCTGAGATGGGTGCCAGACCGTTAAGACGTGTTGTTGAGCAATACCTAGAAGATCCTTTAGCAGAAATGCTGCTAAAAGAAACCTGCCGTCAGGAAGCACGCAACTTAAAAGCCATGCTGATGGAGGAAAAAGTGATCTTCGAACGCGAAGAGAATGCCACTGATGCTATGATTGTTGCTCAGGAGACATAGGAACGTCAATAATTCCCCCACCGATACACATATCCCCCTGGTAAAATGCTATGGCTTGCCCGGGGGTTATTGCTTTCACCGGTGAAGAAAAGTGTACGCGAACATCACCAGGGAAATCTCCACGACCTAAAATTGTACAAGGTTCGTCTGGAGATCGGTAACGCACTTTCGCACTACAGTGGTATGGGAATCCTTTTGGTTCTTCAAACCAGTTGACGTTCTTAGCCACTAAGTTTTGTCGATATAGTAATGGGTGGTCCTCGCCTCGTACAATATATACGGTACCCTTATCCATATCTTTCCCTACTACAAAACAAGGTTTATCTGAACCACCTATATCTAAACCTCGCCTTTGTCCAATCGTATAACAGTGTGGCCCTTCGTGTTTTCCTACAACCTGTTTCGTATCATAATCAACAATGTCACCTGGTTGATCAGGAATAAACTGTTCTATGAACCCCTTGAAGTTCCTCTTTCCAATAAAACAAATACCCACGCTATCTTTCTTAGCAGCTGTCGCAAGCCCAGCCTCTGCAGCAATAGCTCTAACCTGATCTTTTTTCATATCGCCTAAAGGGAATAACACATTACTCAATGCTGACTTAGGTGTACCTGAAAGAAAATAACTTTGATCCTTATTACGATCAATTCCACGCATAAGAACTCCATTTTGCAATCGACAGTAGTGTCCCGTAGCGAGGTAATCCCCCCCTAACTCACGAACCTTCTGCTGCAATAAATCAAATTTGACCTCACGATTGCATAAAATATCAGGATTTGGTGTAAAACCACTTGAATACCCTTTAAGAAATTGAGAAAACACCCGCTCTCTATACTCTTCTACAAAAGAAACAGTATAATAAGGAATACCCAGCTGGTCAGCTACAAGCCCAACATCAGCATAATCTCGAGCAGAACAGCATTCTCCATCTGCATTTTGTTCCTCCCAATTTTTCATAAAGATACCAATAACACGATACGATGCCTGTTGCTTTAGTAAATACGCAACTACCGAAGAATCCACTCCCCCGGACATAGCAACCACGACCGTCTTACACATATAAAACCTTTATTGAAAAAAGAAGACCTAATTACTTTTGAAAAGAACAAATATACCAAAAGAACTAGAATCAAAAAAATCGCTATTTTTCTGATCGCGTTAATTAAAAATTTTTTAATAATAAAAACCCCCAAAGAATGATGGGGGTTAGAGACAAAAGGCTAACTATATATTCTTTGCTAAGCTTAACTGCCAGATCCTGGAGAAGAGGAAGGCGCTGAATCAGCTGAAGCATTACAAATGATGGTGGCGGCTAAAATGAGGGCTATCACTGACACAACCATCGTACATACAGATATACCAGAGTGCGCTCTGCGTTTAGCCACACAAGAAGAACAAGGCCAGTCGGTTTCTTCAGAAGAACAACGATACTGCTTAGCATCTAAATAAGAGTTGACGTTCGTATTTTCAGCAGAAGAGGCAATAGAGAAATAGCGGTCTGCCTCCTCTTTTTTTTCCTCCGGAGCAGGCTGTCCTGCTGAAGTTCCCTCTTCCTTAACCTTTTCTACAGCAAGGCGTGCTAATTGAGCCTGACTCTCTTTCTGATCACTGGAAACTTTGTTTTTCCCCGCATATGTCTTGCTTACTGAGGACCGCTGAGCTTTTAACTCAGGAGCAACTGTCCGATTACGCTTCGCCTTCACGGAAGCTGCCTTCTCTACATCATAGCGTAACATAGAAGTTACACTGCCATCGCGACGAATTTTTCCTGTAGATGATTTTGCTGCCAAAGATGTTCGGGAAGATTTTCTTGTACCAGCACGCTTCTCTTTCAGCCATTCCGAAATCAATCTATCTCTTTCTTCTAAAGAAACCTCTACTTCAGCCCCCGATACAGAAAGAACCTTACTGGCAGGTTTAGAACTGATAACCGCTGAACTAGAAACAGCCATTTTGTGTTGGCTTCCTATCGATCTCTTTTTCGTAACTCTTGTCAAAGCTGGTTCTTTCCCTTTAGAAAGAGTGGGAAGAAAAGAAGCTGTCGAAAATGCTGCCCGACGGCTTTTCACATTACGTCGCACTTTCTCTCGACGCTGCTTTTCTCGTGAATGATCTTCTTTGCGGTGGTGCCTCTTCCCTCTAAAAAATCGGCTCCAAAAAGAAACAGTCTGAGCGCTAACATTTTCTTCAGACCGCGGGGAAACAAAATCAACTTGTTCCAGCTGTACTACTGATGACGGGACACTAGGGTTTGCGTAAGCAATACTATTAGTAAAAGTCAGTAAAATAGAGAGTACTGCAAGTTGGGAAGCGCGTTTAAAACTCATTATGCCAAAATATTCCCCTAGATCAACCTACGGGCCCACCATAATAGCAATAAATTTTATAACTTAAAGTTATAAATCTGACGCAACAATACAAAAAACTACTCGTAATACCTAGGGCTGTAAGATCTCAGGAACAGCTGACATTCAAGAACGCAAAAAAATAACACGGGAGCTCAAAATGCCCCCGGATCAAAATCAGCAAGCTATTGACTAGTGCTGCGATTCCCAATTTTTGATATAAGCCAAGAGCTGTTCTTTACTTGGCTGTTTGACAAGAAAACTACGTGCTTCCAAAGAAACCGACAGGTTTACAATCTTGTTTACTAAATTTAAATGATTCCTATCCTGACAAGCAAAAAGGAAAAATAAAACACTTACAGGTTGACCATCCAACGAGCCGAAGTCAATACCCTCAGATAAGAAAACGGGCACTACAATGTCTTGATACCCATCTATCAGAAAATCTTTCGCATGAGGTAAAGCAATGCCTTCACCGATCCCTGTCGACATCAACCGCTCCCTATCAAGAAGCAATTCAAACAAGACTTCTGCGTCCAAATCGAATTTCTCCGCCACATAAGACGTTACAACTCGCAACACCTCTTCCTTGTCTTTCACAACAAGTCCACTAAATACACCACCATGATAAATAGCTTTATACAAACTATACCTCAAAGACCCATCCCGCAAAGGCTCCTTGCCCCCTTTATGGGATTCGGACTTTAACATGCCCTGATTATGTAATAACCAGTCTTCAATCTCTTCTCGATTAAAACGCAGTTCATTATTCATGGAATAATGAGGAATAAAACCATCATCTAACCATCCATGAATAATTTCCTCAGATACATCTAATAAAGATGCAAGTTCGTCTAATTTCAGGTCCATAACTACATTCCAGCAAAAACATTCAATACTTCCTCAACAGTATTCACCTGCAAAAGCTGCTGACGTGTTGTCTCATCTCTAAGACACAACGTCAAAGATGACAGCAATTTAAGATACTCAGACTGTGCATGACCTGGGCCTCCTATCAAAAAGACCAAACGTACGAGAGCACCGTCAATAGAATCCCAAACAATTCCCTGAGGATGGATTCCAACAACAATAAAGAATTGATCACAGCTCTCTAATTTGCCATGAGGGAGGGCCACTCCCATACCAATGCCCGTAGACATAATATTCTCGCGCGTGACTAGCGCATGAAAGAATGTTTCTTTATTTCCTAAAACGCCTGCTGAACTAGCCAAGTTCGTAAGATCCTGAAGAATCTCTTCTTTAGAATTCTTTGTTAAAAACATAACCCGATCTAAAGATAAAAAAGAACACAATGAAAAATCTTTTTGACATTCAGACTGATAAAGCATGCTATCGCTCTCCAGTATGGCCAAAACCCCCGCTCCCACGTTCTGTGGAAACTAATTCTTCTTCTGTGGATATGAAATGCATTTGGCAAACTGATGCAACAACTAATTGGGCTATTCGCATACCTGGCTCTATAACAAACGTTTGCTCTCCCAAATTAATCAGAATAACCCCAATCTCTCCACGATAATCAGAATCTATCGTACCCGGAGCATTCAACACCGTAACTCCGTATTTCAATGCCAAGCCGCTCCTCGGACGAACTTGGACCTCATAACCCTCAGGTATCTCCAAAACAAGACCTGTAGGAACCAAAATACGTTGCCCAGGCAAAAGAGCTATCGGTTCTTCTATGTTTGCACAGATATCCGCTCCAGCAGCCCCTTTAGTTGCATACCTAGGAAGATTCGCTCTGGACTTCAACTTGCATAATATCGTCATAAAATTAGCTCGTTAGTATCTTGAAAACCAGGAATGATGTGCTATTCACCATCGCTAGTCAATAAAAAAATTTCTTTTAATGAAGAGGAGATAGAGCCTTTAGATTTGTTATTTCCAGTATAACTTTGCGAACAAAAGTAATCGAGAAGGCTCTGAAGAGTGCTTTTCAAAAGCTTACGATCAACAACCTTATCAATCATTCCATGTTCTAGCAAAAATTCTGATTTTTGCGCCCCTTCGGGAAGGTCTTCTCCAAGTACCTGTGCTACCACTCGTGGTCCGGCAAAACAAATCAATGCCTTAGGCTCAGCAATAATGACATCACCTAGAGAGGCAAAAGATGCAGTCACCCCACCAGAAGTTGGATTCGTTAATACAGAAATATAAGGAAGGCCAGCTTCATGTAACTTTGCTAATGCTGCAGATGTTTTAGCCATTTGCATAAGAGAAAAAACCGATTCCTGCATACGAGCACCCCCAGAAGCGCTCACAATGATAAGAGGAAGCTCATTTGCAATCGCATCCTCTATAAGACGAGTTAGCTTCTCTCCAACAACAGCCCCCATAGATCCCGCCATGAAGCCAAAATCCATGACAGCTAGTGCAATAGCATGCCCCCCCAGGAGGCATCTTCCCACTAAGATGCCCTCACTATTAGGAGAGCTTTGACGAGCACGTTCCAAGCGCTTAGGATATGGCTCTGTATCAACAAATTGTAAAGGATCCTGAGACTTTAACTCAGAGTATAGAGGCTCCCAAGATCCCGCATCAGCCAAAGACTTGACTCGTTCCCCCGCGCTCATCCTATAGTGATAGGAGCACTTGGGACAGCAGTTATCATTTTGACTAAGCTCATTGGCATGAATCATCTCATAACAAGAGGTGCATTTCAACCACCCACTGTATCCATCCGCTTTGATCTTTTGGACCTTAATTTTGGGTTTATCAGAAGAAAACAGTCTCAAAGGGCCTCCAAATAGACAAACCTTGAAAAATTTTAATTTAAAAAATTATCTTTTTCAAGAATAAAACCTACTTAGTAAGTTCAGAAAAGCGTTTCTCTATATAATGCCAATTAATTATTTGTGGAAATGCCTTTAAATAATCTAAACGAACATTTTTATATTGCAAATAATAAGCGTGCTCCCAGACATCTACTCCTAATAAAGGAATCAACCCAGTCGTCGCCTCAAGAGGGTCTTGGTTAGCTGTCGCACGTAAAGACAATTCTTTTTTCTTAGGACAGAACGCTAACCAACCCCAACCTGACCCCTGAATAGCCACAGAGAACTCAATAAATTGTTTTAAGAATTGATCGAAGGTTCCCCAGAATTTTTCAATCATAGCCAATAGCTCATGCTTAGGTGGTTGACCACCGCCTTGACTTGGTGGAACAAGCATTTCCCAAAATAAAGAGTGATTAATATGTCCCCCGCCGTTGAAACGTAGAGCAGGTTCCAGAGCAACTAAACTTGTTAAGTCTTGTTGGGTCGTTACTACTTCTAGCTTTTTCAATGCTTCATTCAGATTATTGATATATCCCTGATGATGTTTCTGATGGTGCAGTTGCATAATTTCTGCACTAATCACTGGTTCTAATGCATCATAATCGTAAGGTAATTCGGGAAGAGTATAAAAAGTAAATGCCATGACATACCTCGTACATTCCAATAAAGGCTCTGTCTCCTATCGTGGGCTCTAAAAACTGCCTATCATAGGATGCCAAACGGAAACATTCTTCTCATTGTTCTTAAGTGAGCGCAGGATACCGCTAATGAGGAAAAAAAGGAAAGATAAAGATCTGTCTAAATGCATGCATAAACTCTTCTAAAACAACCGTAGACTCCCTTTCTCTTTGTTTTTTTGCATCTAGATCTGGAGCTTTATCAGAATAAGGATTTACTATTTCAAAATAGAGTTTAATTTTAGGCTCAGTTCCCGAAGGACGTACGACCACCTTACCCCTTTCGAAGTAATAACAAAACATGGATGTTTTTGGTAGGGTTAACGCATAAGAATTTCCCGAACGCAAACAAATACCTACCCCTTCTGCATAATTCTCGAATCTTTCCAACTTACGAGGTCCTAAAACAAAATTCCGTAGATCGGCGTTTTCTAAGTGCGTCAAAAACTTTTGCACTTGCTCCTTCATATCTGAAGAAAACGCAATTGACTCTGTTTTATTAAGAAAATACCCATGCGTTTCATACAAATCTAAAATAGCATCTCGTAATGTTTTGCCCCGTAATTTATACTGCAAAGCCATTTCTACTAGCAGTGCAGAAGTACTAACAGCATCTTTATCCTCGACTAAAGATCCGTACAAATATCCATAAGATTCCTCGGCACCAAAGCAATAACGATTCGGCCCTGTCTTCCATTCCTCTATTTTTTGTCCTATATACTTAAACCCTGTTGCGACATTTACAAGATCCGCTCCGTAATGCTCTGCGATTGCAACAAGCATCTCTGTAGTGACCAAACTTTTAACTAGTTTATCCTTAAAATCTAAAAGATGTTTCTGCGATAACGCACGCAAAATATGATCAGCCAACAAACACGCAATTTGATTTCCGTTCAGGACATAAGGTTCCCCATCTGCTAAACACACCACCCCCAAACGATCAGAATCTGGGTCTGTTGCGATAAAGATATCCTGTTTTTGACTAATCAGTTGCTCTATACCTAAAGTCAAAGCTTCAACTTCTTCCGGATTAGGGGTTCTTACCGTAGAAAAATCCCCATCCGGTACCATCTGCTTTGCAACGCAAGAAATAGAAGAAAATCCCCAGTCTTGTAAAATAGCTGGAACTAAAAAACGTCCAGTGCCATGCAGAGGAGAATACCCTACTTGCAACATAGCTCCGGAAAACTGATTGTCCTGAGGATAAAGTTGCAGCTCACGAACAGCCTCTACGTAACGATCTTCTTGGTCTTTTCCTAATATATGGATATACGGATTCTCTAAAGACTCAACAACCCGTATCTTCTCTACCAGGGCAAACTCCATCATGATCTCCCGATCCATAGGAGGCAAGACTTGTCCACCAGAAGCCATATAAACTTTATATCCATTATATGCTGGCGGATTGTGGGAAGCGGTAATCATGATCCCCGCTGCAGCCTTTTCTTGTCGGACAAGAAAGGACACCATAGCCAAAGGTTCAGGACGCTGAAAGAGTAATGCGTGTATTTGGTTGGCAGCCAATACTTTAGCCGCCTCCTGGGCAAATGTTAGGGAAAAATTCCTAGTATCATACCCCACTACGACCGACAATTGGGAAGTCTCCCCATACTTCTTACGTAGCACCGAACTTAAACTTTGTGTAGCCTTACGGACGCTAAATATATTAATTCGATTTGTTCCTATCCCAATGAGGCTACGTAAACCTGCCGTGCCAAACTCTAAGCTTTTGCTAAATAGTTCTTTCAAACTTTCGGGATCATGATCTAGAAGTTGAAGAAATTGTTCTCGATCTTCTGAAGAGCAACCATCTTGTAACCAAGAAAGAATGTTACTTACGACCGTTGCATCGTAAAGTTTTTCTATCCTTTCTCGAACCTCTTGCATATGAAACTCCCTTCACTAAGCCATTAGGTGATGACACCTAGAATCAACAGGGTTTGTAACAGTTTCATCGAATGATATTCAAGATTAAACTTGTCAGATATAATCTATAACGACAGTAGAAAAACTAACGTGGCTCAGAAGAAGCAAAAGCAAGAAGAAGAGCTGTCTCTCCCTTCTGCAAAACTGACACGTCAGGATGGGACAATTCTTCGATAAAAAATATACCTTGTCCAGAACGCTCCCCTGAAAGGAACACAACGAGCTGACAATCCTCCGCACCATAGGGGACCTCTTCACCGGGAAGCAACCAAAAATCTTTAACTAAAGACACCTTAGGTCGGTGGGCAAGCTCCGCAGCAAACAAACCCAACCTACGCTTTTTAACTACAGCTCCAACCTCTGGAACGGAGCGAAACATATTCTCTCGCCATCTAATATCCGCCTGGTCTTTAGACATTTGCTTAACGAAAGCACGTAACCTTTCCTCTAATTCAAGACCTTCTTTAGCCGGAATCAGTCCTTCAAATAAAATATGACCATGATTGTGAAAATAACGCAGGTGTTCTAAATGCAGGACTGCTTTCATATCTTTTTCTTATTATTTGGAAACGAGACTCAGTTCTAGAAGAGTGATTACACAAACCAACTAAAACAATTTCCCCGATAAAATGGCAAAAAAACGATTTTTTCGGAAGACGAAGTTACTAGCTATTTTTTCCGAGCAAGTCCCTTAGACACTACGGCAGTCAGAGTTGATGATCAGGAAAAATAAAAACTAATGTCATCCAAAATCTATTCAAAAATAAAATTATTATAATTTTATCTTAATAGGCTAAAGATAATTGGAATTTTAATCTTACAAAACACTAAAAACATTTACATCCAAGCAAATGTGTGTATAGTGTGTAGCATATACCCCATCCAACTTCATGTTCCTGAATAGATTGAAACTCGGGAACATAAAATGACAAGATCAAATACGTACTATGCAAAGAGATTTAGTTGATATTGTTGACATTAAAGAAGTGGAAAGAAAACTCAATTTTTGTTTTTCCCACCCAAAACTTCTCCTAACAGCTCTAATTCACCCTTCTTACAAAAACGAAGCAGCTCTTCAAGAAGATAACGAACGATTAGAATTTTTGGGCGATGCGGTCCTAGGTTTACTCGTTACAGAACACTTATTTCTGCTTTTCCCCTCTATGGATGAAGGGTCTCTATCCACAGCTCGCGCTGCTCTTGTCAACGCCACTTCCTGTTGCAACTACACCAATCAATTAGGGATTGGCTCTCACCTTCTTTTAGGATGTGGGGAAAAGCTTTTAAGCGCTAGAGGACAAACATCAGCCTACGCCAATCTTTTTGAAGCTATATTAGGAGCCGTGTATCTTGATGGTGGAATCGCCCCTGTTCGACAAATTGTGATCCCCCTACTTCCTTCTAAATCCGATATTTTACCTCTTATGTTGGGAAATCCTAAAAATCGCTTGCAACAGTTCACACAAAAAAATAAAGAAACCTTACCTATATATGAAGCTACTTCTATTCATCTTGAATCTGGCGCCAAAGGGTATCATGTCCAAGTGTTGGTCAATGGTAAAATATGGGGAGAAGGAATAGCTACTTCTAAAAAAGAAGCGGAAAAACTCGCTGCACAACAAGCCTTGAATGCATATGACAACAAAAATTAAAACACATTGGGCATGCTCCGCATGTGGAGGTAATACGCCTAAATGGCTTGGTCAATGTCCAAGTTGTCTAGAATGGAACACGCTTGTAGAAGAACCGATTTCTTCACCCCCCACTAGTAGCTATCCCAACTTCGTATCGACAGCGCAACCTATCTCCCTCAGTGAAGTGCAAATAAAAGAAGAAGACCGTTTAAGTAGCGGTTTCTCGGGTTGGGATAGAATCTTAGGAGGCGGTGCAGTCAAAGGTAGCCTTTCCCTTATAGGTGGAGACCCTGGAATAGGCAAATCTACTCTTCTACTGCAAACAACAGCCAGACTCGCCCAAAAAGGTTATAAAATTCTATACATCTGTGGAGAAGAATCTGTCTCTCAAACATCCATGCGAGCTAAACGCCTTGGTGTTAACCATCCCTCCATCTACCTATATCCTGAAACGAATTTAGAATTAATCAAACAGCAGATAGACATCCTATCTCCTGATATTCTAGTTATTGATTCTATTCAAATCATATTCTCGCCAACTCTACACGCTGCTCCGGGTTCTGTAGCACAAGTACGAGAGACTACAGCCGAAATCATGCGAATAGCAAAACAACGACACATCACAACATTTGTTATTGGTCATGTAACCAAATCCGGAGAAATTGCTGGTCCTAGAGTCTTAGAGCATCTAGTAGATACAGTCTTATACTTTGAAGGGAATTCACACGTAAACTACCGCATGCTACGTTCTATAAAGAATCGTTTTGGGCCAACCAATGAACTCCTGATTATGGCGATGCATGGTGATGGACTAAAAGAGATCGCTAATCCGTCTGGTCTCTTTCTTCAAGAAAAGGTAACAGACATATCAGGGTCTGCCATTACCCCTATCATAGATGGTTCTGAAGCCTTTTTAGTGGAAGTTCAAGCCTTAGTGTCTCCCACTCCATTCACAAACCCTATTCGTAAAACTACAGGGTTTGACTCTAATCGATTCTCCTTACTCCTTGCAGTATTAGAAAAACGTGCTCATGTAAAACTATATTCTTCTGATGTATTTCTCTCTATTGCCGGAGGGCTTAAAGTTACCCATCCCTCAGCAGATTTAGGTGCAGCTCTAGCTGTGATTTCCTCTTTAAAAAACCGCTTAGTTCCACAAAAATTTACATTCGCGGGAGAAATCGGCTTAGGAGGAGAAATTCGCCACGTAACTCACTTGGAGAGACGAATTAAGGAAAGTCAATTGATGGGCTTCCAAGGCATTGTTATTCCTGAGGTACAAATAAAAACTATTTCAAAAAGATATTTTGATAATATTGAAATCATCGGTGTAAAAACGCTGAAAAACGCAATATCGCTGTTACAAGAGAAATAATATTAAGAAAAAAAGAGATGATCAATTCAACGCCTTGAAAGACGGAAACGAGCTATACTTCACCATGCCGTTCTAAAACAGCATAGCAGCCACGTTTGAATCCAAGAATCTCACTTCCTTTAGGGAGTAAGAGTATGTCAATCCCTACCACAATATTCGAATAAACGCTGCTGCTGTTGTAGTCGTTCTCTTTCCAGGAAAGAAATCCTTTTCTCCAAAGAAGCTCCTCTATTTAGCATTGCAGCTAATAATCCATGAACCGAAATCTCATCATCTCGACAGCCAGCAAAATGCGCCTGAGCTAAAATAGGATCTTTTTCAGAAAGAACCAGCCAACACCCAAACAAGAAAAATATCGGGTGCTTATCATTAAGCCAACAACCTTCTGGGTAAGTTTGTAATAAATCGCGTGCCTTTTCTGCATCTTTTAACCATAAACACGCTTGAATCTGATAAGGAATAAGGTATTCGTCACGCACTTTTGTTGGTGCCGAATGAGACAAACTTAACAAAGTTTGGTAAAATGTATCTCCTACACCCTCACACAAAAAGAACTTAGCAAAAATATCGAACACATAAACGCACAAGACAAAAGGCAATGCCTCAGCTTCTTTCAATGCTTGTTCACCCGCACCCCTAACAACTGCCTGCAAACAAGAAATAAATGTAAAAATTGTCTCAGAAGAAATTTCTAATACAGAAGCTGGAATGACTTTATCAGATAAATAACAACGGAACTTCTCTTCATACGTAGTTAAGAAGTCAAAATCATGCAAATCAGCTGCCACATAAAAAATATCCGCTATTCCTCTGTAGTCATTTAAATCTAAAGCTCGTTGGAATAATCCCGGCAAAGCAGGAGAAAACCCAGACCAATAACTCAACAAGAGCTCCATTTTAGAAGAACGAAAATCTAATGAAGCCATATCTAAGAAACAGAATAACGAATTATTTATTTTGTCCTGTAAAACAGCTAAAACCTTCTCTTCTTCCTTAGGTAAGATACTCTCAGGAGAACATTGCAAAACAAGCCATAAGAACAATAAAAATTCGGGGTATTGTCGATGAAATGTTTCTCGGAAGCGATACACCACATAATCTTTTAAGCGTTCAATATCTGGATGTTGTGAGTAACGACGTAATGCTAATAAAAGGCTTTTTATTTCTTCTTCATATTCGCCTAATTTTTGATAAACAAGAGCTTTCCCCAGATACTCTAAAGGAGCTAACGAGCTACAATGCAAAACAGAAAACGCATCAAAAGCACGAAAATATGCTTGTCGATCACCTGCAATCTCAGCTTTCTTAAGCAAAG
>CALGBW010000025.1 GCA_937884635.1 uncultured Chlamydiaceae bacterium | reverse complement strand
GTGTATCGTTTTTCGCAAAATTACCCTCAAAAACAATATCACCATTATCAGCGTACATTTCTAGAGTGGAATTATCTTTGGCAATGAAACCACCACCCCACCTAGCCTTGTTGTTAATGAAGTATACTGAAGCATTATTTTGAATTATAAATTTTGAACTAAAACAGACCGCTCCACCATCGTTCAAAGAAAAGTTATTATCAAAATAAATAGGACTCTTATTATTTTTTATAATAAAAGTCGGAGTTTGTATGGCCCCTGCTTTATCATTGGTATCCCATGCGCTAGTATTATTAATAAAAAGGATGGGGGATAAATTTCCTTCTAAGCGCAAGCTTTCACTGCAAAGAATTGCACCAGCACCTGACGTGCCGCCACCGCCTCCTTGGTTGGCAACAATGTATATGGGGGCTTCATTATTTAAAAAAGCTACGCGCTTCCCCCACAAAGCTCCGCTACCAGTAAAGAATTGATAATTGCGTAAAATACAAATTGGCCCTAAATTGCCCTCAAATACTAAATCTTCGTCTACAAAAATAGCACCTGCCGACAATGTCTTGTTAGAGTTAGACATGTTGTATGCCAGACAAATTGTACCTTTATTGCCTGTAAAGAAACAGTTATTACAAAAGACCGCTCCCCCCTTTCCTACTACTCCATCAAAAACCGTACGATTGGAAAGAAAAAA
Source organism: uncultured Chlamydiaceae bacterium (assembly GCA_937884635.1). Classification (GTDB taxonomy): domain Bacteria; phylum Chlamydiota; class Chlamydiia; order Chlamydiales; family Chlamydiaceae; genus Chlamydia. Next base: position 13,482 of record CALGBW010000025.1, on the reverse strand, counting down.
AAGATCTCCAAAGTTGTCGCTAAAGCGACAAGCTTTTAAACAATAAATACCGCCACCTTGTTGTGCCTCGTTGGAGATAAATACTCCTGGGCCTTTCAATCCTATTACAGAAAGGTATTGACATGAAATTGCTCCCCCTTTCCCTGTAAAGGTCTGTTTGATACAGCTAATGGTGTCGTAATCTTGCAAAAGGAAAGTTTGCCCGATGTCGTGGGAAATGCCTCGGATATTGTTTTCGGGCCTCGTATACATTGCCTTGTAGTCTTGAGCAAGGAGCTCAAAACCAAAATAATCCAAGTAGGGGGTATCTAAATGCAATTCATCAGAAGATAAACCACATAATGTGTAACATATAGCTAACAGGGAAACTGTAGCTAAAAAACGCATAGAGAGCCCGATATAAAGTTTTTCTCCTGGATAACTCAAGATTTTATTTTTTTCGAATAGAAAATTCTGTATGTGTCGATTGTAAAACAATAAAAATAAAAATTTATAATGCGCAGCGTCTGCACATCTTCATTAATAGTCTTTTATCTTTCAGTACCCCATTTGATTTATGGAAATTTATCAGAAGACTTTGTCCTTTTTCAAAAGAACATTGTTAATGATTTGGTTTCTCAGTATTTGGGCCCTGTTTCTAATATCACAGGGAACCTCCATCAAGAAAATAAGGATTTCTTGCTCGATAATTACGCTACTGTGCTTGCTGTGAAACAGAAAGGTTCTGAAAGCGAAAAAGGCGGTGTCATAGCAGGAAATTCTGTCATTATTAAAAACACTTCAGGAGATGTACAATTTTTAATGAATGAAGCTTTTCTTGCAGGTGGTGCTATTTATGCTCAAGGTGATGTATTTTTGTCTCACAACCAGGGGAAAACTTATTTTATTGGGAATAAAGCTAATACACGATTAAATGAAAACTCATTAACAGGTGGAGCAATTTGCTCTCAAAGGGACTGTGTTATTAACAATAATAAAAGTATTGTTTGTTTTGCTTACAATACTTCCCGAGCAAACGGTTCTGCGATTTATTGTAATGGATCCTGTTCTATCTTTCAAAATAAAGCTCCCTTTATTGTTATGTACAATACAATTACTCGAGGTGGTGGGAAGTATGGCGCTATTTACGCAACAAATATACGGGCGACAGGAAATGAGGGTATAATAGCTTTTATCGCAAATCAAAGTTGTTCTGGTGGTGCTGTCTATTGTTCTGATGACATTTGGATAACGAATAATAAAAGCGATATTAGTTTCACAGATAACAACGCTTTACAAGTTAATCATAATCAGTCGGGGGATGGAAAGGGAGGTGCCATTAAGAGCACTCGAGTAGTTATTAGTGGCAACTTAGCTTCTGTATTTTTTGATAATAATGCAGCTGTAGCTTCGGGTGGCGCGATACATTGCGAACATTTGGAAATCAGTAATAACGGGCCTGTTTATTTTGTAAATAATCGAGCTCGCTGGGGCGGCGCTTTAGAAACTAATGAGGGGGCATCAATAGGAAATACATGGAATTTAACTGCATCCCATGGGGATATTGTTTTTGATGGGAATTATGTAGTACAAAATCCCAATGTTTTCCGTAACGCTATTCATGCTACTCAAGTCAGCAGCTCTAATATTACCTTCAATGCTACTAAGCGACACAAAATAGCTTTTTATGACCCAGTTGAATGCATGATTTCTTCTGATGCACCTAAGACCAAGATAGTAACATTTAACGAGTCGGAGCAATATCAAGGAACTGTTCTTTTTTCTTCTGCAACGATTCCAAGCTATATGGAAGCAGAAAGGAACTGTTTATCCATTTTTTATGGAACTACTTCAGTGAAGCATGGGGTTTTAGCTATCGAAAATGGAGCAAAAGTTGCTTGTGAAAATTTAGATAGTACATCAGGAGTTGTACGATTAGGTCATAATGGGACCTTGTCAACCTTATATACCACTGATTCGTCCGGGAGCAATGTTAGCAGCACTTTGTCTATCAGCAAATTAGCTTTAAAACTACCCACCTTGCTACAAGAAACTAGTGCCCCACCGATTATTTCCATACATTCATCTAGTGCAACAACATCCTCTATAACTATTTCAGGGGATTTATTATTTTTAAATGAAGATAACCATAGCCCCTATGATTCTTTGGACTTGTCTTCAGGACACACTCGGATTCCTTTATTGCATTTAGTTCAACCAATCCAAACCGGGGGAACGGTCAAAGGAAGTATTAACATTGCCGATTTAAACATAGAAGCAGTGAATAAAGTAGATCATTATGGTCACATTGGTAAATGGACGCCTTATTGGGAAGAATATGTTACAGCACAGGACACGTCCTCTCTCGATACGGTCAACCAATACCATAGAGTTTTATACGCCAATTGGGCTCCGATAGCCTATCTGCCTAACCCTAAATTCAAAACTCCCTTAATCTCTAACTCTTTGTGGGAGTCTTTCTATATCGCTTCTTCTGAAATCGGACAACGTTCTATCTTCTTCAAGAGATTCGGAATCTACGGTGGCGCTAGGGGCTTAATACACCGTCAACGTACCAGATCCGATTGCTCTGGATTCCATATGAACACTGCCGGTTATTCTGTAGGTACTCATTCTCTTACAAATGCTAATCACAGGTTCTCAGCCAATTTCTCTCAACACTTCTCTAAATTAAAAGAAAATACATCTCCAAATAAGCTCTCTTCTAAAAACCATACAGCTCACGTGCAAGCGTATTCCCGTTGGTTACATGGACTACTCTCTACTACGCTTTCTGCTGTCTATAGCTATGGTTCTCATTCTGTAGAACACTTCTACCCTGAAGAAGACCGTAGCTCAACAGGAGATTTTTACACGCATACTTATGGAATGGCCCTTCATGTGGATGGACCTAGGATGAGATTTTCAAGAAATCTCTCATTTGTACCATTTATAGAAAATATTGGAATCCGCTCTCAACTCTCTTCTTTCACGGAGAGCGGAGACTATGCTCGTCACTTCTCGATGCATCACCCTTTGTATAACTGGGTAGCTCCAGTAGGAGTGAAGAGCATATTCCAAACCTATTCAGGTTTACACTCTTCTTGGGAAGCAGAGGTTGCCTATCAGCCAACACTGTATAGACAACGCCCATCTGTAATGACTCGTTTATTAGCAAGTAATGGGACGTGGGTTACAAAAGGAACGCCAGTTTCTAGACAAGCCGTCTCTTACAAGTTAGCGCATAGAGCCTTGCTCTCTTCTAACTTACTACTGTTGCTAGACTACCGTGGATCATGGTCATCATCGACGCTATGCAATTCCCTGTATGCTCACTCTTCTTTGGCTTTCTAAACTTGCCCTATCGAGCAAGTTTAGAAAAACTACTTAGAAACTCGAGATTCGTAAGAACCGTTACGAGTATCTACTTTGACAACCTCACCTTCTTCAATGAAAATAGGCACCATAATCTTTGCTCCGGTGTTTGTCACAGCTGGCTTTAAGACACGTCCCGAAGCTGTATCTCCGCGGACTCCTGGAGCTGTCTCAGCGATTGTAAGTTCCATAAAAATAGGCGGCTCAACAGAGATAATCTCACCGTTATATAAAACAAGGGTATAAACAGCATCTTCGAGCAACCAAGGACGAACTGTCTCAAGTTTTTCCCAAAAGACCAACTCTTGTTCAAACGTTTCATCATCCATGAAAGTAGCGCCTTCTTGATCTGTGTATAACAAACGCATCTGTTGTTCACGCACATCGGCGGATTCCACACTCTCACCAGACTTAAACGTCTTCTCGATGACTCTTCCCGTTAAAAAATTTTTGACTTTGATTCTATTGAATGCCTGTCCCTTCCCAGGTTTAACAAAATCATTTTGTAAAATCATGTAGGGTTGACCATCAATTTCTATTCTTAATCCTACACGAAATTCACTAGTACTTATTCGAACCATGTTTCTATCTACCTTTGCCTATGAATGACCTATGTTATCCTTAGCATAGAAGCTTTGTCCAGAAGAATGTCCTGAATACCTATTAGAGAGAAAAAGACTTTTTGAAGAAAACACCTCTTTTAATATTACAAAATAAACAAATGAGTTTTTAGGCATGCAAAATATGGGCAACACAAAAGAAGAAATTAACGAAGAAAAAATCGCCCAAGATACTTTGGAACGTTACACCGGTTCCCTAGTCCAAGATTTTTGTCCCTATTTACTTTTGACAAATTTTGCATACTATGTAGAAATTTTTTCAAAAATGTACAATGTCCCAATCCACTCAGGATCTTTATTTTCTGTTGTACATGCGCCAGAAGTGAACACCTCAATTATAGACTTTAAACTAGGATCCCCCGGCGCAGCACTCATCGTAGATTTATGCTCTTTTCTACCTAATGTAAAAGCCGTGCTGATGCTGGGTATGTGTGGAGGGTTACGTTCCCATTATCAGGTTGGGGATTACTTTATTCCGGTAGCTAGCATTCGAGGCGAAGGCACATCAAACGCCTACTTTCCTCCCGAAGTTCCGGCATTAGCCAATTTTGTTGTGCAAAAAACTACTTCTGAAGTTCTTGAAGAAAAAAAAGTCGCCTATCATATCGGCATCTCCTACACAACAAACATTCGTTTTTGGGAATTTAATAAAGAATTCCGACGCAAATTATACGAAACAAAAGCGCAAACAGCAGAAATGGAATGCGCAACACTGTTTGCTGCTGGCTACAGAAGAAATGTACCCTTAGGAGGGCTACTCCTTATTTCTGATCTTCCTTTAAGGAAAGCTGGTATTAAAACAAAACAGAGCGGTCAGTTTGTCTTAGAACATTACACAGAAGAACACATTCGAACTGGAATAGAAGTAATCGTCAAGTTAGATAACAAATTAAAAGACAAGCCCTTTAAACATGGAAAAGGCTTGCCTCATATGGAACTCGGCGAGGCTGACGATACCATGCCCCAACACTCTGGAATTTCTGATAGTGACTATTAAGATAGGATCCGTTCTAAAATACTATCAATAGTGAATCCACAGGCCTCTGCAACAGCGCCTGGAGATCCAGAATAACCGAAATGATCCATAGCAATTGCAATTCCATCTGATCCGATATACTTATACCAGCCTAGCGGAGATCCAGCTTCTATAGATACACGAATTCCTAAATCTCCCCCTAAGATACTATGCTGGTAATCTGCATCCTGTTTTTCAAATAATTCCCAGCAAGGGAAGGAAATCACTCGTACTTTCTTCTCTAAAAGAGCTAACTCATTCGCTACAGCCAGAGCTAAATGCAACTCCGATCCAGAAGCAAACAGCGTATAATCGGGCTTGCCTTCCATTTCTTTAAGAACTATATAAGCTCCTCTTCCCACCCCTTCTGCAAAAGGAACATTGGTGTGGGCAACTGTCGGCAAATTCTGCCTGGACAATACAAGAACAGTAGGTCCAGAATAACGAAGAGCTGCCAACCATGCCCCCTTCACCTCATTTGCATCTGCGGGTCTAATTACATGAAGCCCTGGGATAGCCCTTAAAGACATGACCTGTTCAATAGGTTGATGAGTAGGGCCATCTTCTCCGACAAAAATAGAATCGTGTGTGAATTGGTAAATCACCTGCAACTTAGACATCGCCGCTAAACGAATAGCATTTCTCAGATAATCTGAGAAAACCAAGAATGTGCCCCCAAAAGGTAAAAATGTTCCGGAATAGGCTAACCCATTCATTATGGCTCCCATTCCAAACTCTCGGACACCATACTTCATGTTTTTCCCAGAAAAGTCCTCACCACCAATAACACCTGCATCTGCAATCCAAGTTCCATCCGAACTAGATAAATCAGCGGAGCCACCGACCAATTGCGGTAAAGACTGCGCCAATACCTGAATACATTTATTAGAAGCAGCACGACCAGCAATAAACTCAGGGAACACCATGTTTTGCATGCTCTTTTCCACTTGAGTGAGATCAGGGGCTGCCATCAAATTTGCAAACTCCTGGTATAAATCCGGATATTGTTTCGACCAAACACGAAACGCATCCTTCCACTCTTCCTGAACCTTACGATCTTCCTGCAACTTATTTGAGAAAAATGTTTTAACGGAAGAAGGGACAAAAAACTTCTCTTCTGGGAGATGCCAGAACTTCTTAGTTAACGCAACACCCTCTTCTCCAAGCGGAGCACCATGTGCTTTATGACTACCCTCTTTTGGAGAGCCATGGCCTATAATCGTATGTGCAATTAACAAAACCGGCTGTTGCTGCTCTTTCTTAATTGTAGAGAACACTTCATGAATACTGGGCAGATCATGTCCGTCCACTTCATAAACAGCCCAACCATAGGCCTCAAATCGCTTTCGTGTATCTTCAACACATACTTCCCCTAAGAACCCATCGAGGATAATGCTGTTGCTATCATAAATAAGGACTAAATTATCCAACTTCAGAGAACCAGCTAAACTGCAAGCCTCGTGGCTTACTCCCTCCATTAAACAGCCATCCCCAGCCAAGCAATATACCTTCCCATCAAAAATTGCATGATCAGGACGGTTAAACCGCGAGGCGAGCATTTTCATGGATAAGGCCATGCCAACAGCATTTCCAACTCCTTGTCCTAAAGGCCCCGTTGTTGCTTCCACCCCATCTAACTCACCGAATTCCGGATGCCCTGGTGTTTTAGAATGGAGTTGTCGAAACTGCTGAAGATCTTCTAGAGAGACGTTAAATCCCGCCAGATGCAAACAGGAATACAGTAAAGACGAACCATGACCAGCAGAAAGAACAAACCGATCCCGATTCAACCAAGAAGGATCTTTCGGATTATGCTTCAAAAGATGTCCGTACAAATAGGCCGCTATCTCCGCACAACCTAGCGGAAGCCCTGGATGCCCTGAACTTGCTTCTTGAATAGCCTCAATACTGAGTTGCTTAATCGTTCCTGCGATTTTTTCTAAAATATCGGTATCCAGTTCTTTTTGTGCCATGTTAGACCTAAAAACTTTTTATACAGGTGAAACGTTTGATCATAGGGCAATTTCTTCCAAAAAGCAAGCTGCCTCCTAGAGATTAAAGACGAAAAACTTCCCCTTATCTATAATGGCCAGCCAGTACTACACGTAGAGATTCCCTTATGCTAAGCAATACCCTTCGCTCGAATTTTCTAAAATTTTACGCATCACGCCATCATACTATTGTTCCTTCTTCCCCGGTTTTCCCTCACAATGACCCTTCGATCCTTTTTACTAACGCGGGGATGAATCAATTCAAAAATATTTTTCTAAACAAAGAGTCTGTTAGTTACTCCAGAGCTTCCACTTCACAAAAATGTATCCGCGCTGGCGGGAAGCATAACGATTTGGATAATGTGGGACACACCTCCCGTCACCTTACTTTCTTTGAAATGTTAGGAAATTTTTCCTTTGGTGATTACTTCAAACAAGAAGCTATAGCCTTCGCCTGGGAAGTCTCCTTATCTGTTTTCAATTTTGATCCCAGCCGTATCTTTGCCACAGTGCATGAGAAAGACGACGAAGCTTATGCTTTATGGGAACGCTTTCTTCCTTCCGATCGTATCTATCGTCTGACAGATAAAGATAATTTCTGGAGTATGGCAAATACAGGCCCTTGTGGGTATTGCTCAGAGCTTTTGTTTGACCGTGGGGAAAAATTTGGTTCCGCTCGTTCTCCTTTGGAAGACACAGATGGAGAGCGTTTTTTAGAATACTGGAATCTTGTATTCATGGAGTTTAACCGCACGGAAGATGGAACGCTTCTTGCTTTACCCAAAAAACACGTAGATACTGGAGCTGGATTAGAACGCCTCGTCTCTTTAATTGCGGGAACCGAGACAGTATTTGAAGCCGATGTGTTACGTGATCTAATTGGAACCATAGAACAATTATCCGGTAAAACATACCAGGCTGAGACACCATTAGGCTCCGCCTTCCGCGTAATTGCTGACCACACCCGTTCTCTTTCTTTTGCCATAGCCGATGGTCTTTTACCTGGAAATACGGAACGAGGTTATGTTCTAAGAAAGATTTTACGTCGCGCTGTGAATTATGGAAAAAGGCTAGGATTTTCCCAACCATTCCTAGCTGAAGTGGTCCCTACACTTGTCTCTACTATGGGAGAGGCTTACCCAGAACTACGGTCATCCCTATCACAAATCCAAGATGTCCTTACAGTAGAGGAAGAAAACTTCTTTAAAACCCTTCAAAGAGGGGGGAACCTATTACAGCAAGTTCTACGGACCTCTTCTGATGAGATTTCTGGTGAAGACGCCTTCAAACTTAAAGACACATACGGCTTACCTATTGAAGAAATCGCTCTACTCGCTAAGGACAACAATATTTCTGTTGATATGGATACGTTCTATCGCTTGGAGGAAGAAGCAAAAGAACGCTCTAGAAAGCACACTACCAAAGCACAAACCACAGCAGATACTATTTTCCAAGCTTTAGAATATACAACAGAGTTTGTAGGATACGACTCTCTTTCCTGTGATACATTTATAGAAGCATTGATACACGATGGTAACATAGTATCCTCCCTACAAGAAGGCAGCGAAGGCTACTTAGTTTTACGAACCACTCCTTTTTATGCAGAAAAAGGAGGCCAGATTGGTGATACTGGGGAGATCTTTTCTCAAGCAGGAACGTTCCTAGTTTCACAAACAACTAGTCCAAAATCTGGACTGGTTGTGCATCGCGGGAAACTTATTCAAGGACAACTCTCTCAAGGAGATGCTGTTACTGCTCAGGTACATTGTTCCCAAAGGCAGTGTATTGCCAATAACCACACAGGATGCCATCTTTTACATAAAGCACTTGAGATCACTCTTGGAGGGCATATTCGTCAAGCTGGCTCCTATGTGGATGCAACAAAAATTCGTTTAGATTTCACCCACCCAAAAGCCCTTTCTGCTGATGAACTTTTATCCATCGAAGAACTGGTGAACGAAAAAATTCGGGAAAACTCTCCTGTACACATTCGAGAAGCTATGTACACGGATGTGATGAACTCAGAAGAAATCAAACAGTTTTTTGGAGACAAGTATGGAGATGTTGTCCGAGTCGTTTCTGCAGGATTTTCCCAAGAACTCTGTGGAGGGACTCATGCAAAAGCAACAGGGGATTTAGGTTTTTTCCGTATTGTTAAAGAACAAGCTGTAGCTACTGGCATTCGACGAATCGAAGCAGTGACAGGGGCTGAAGCTGAAAAACTTGTTCGGCAGAATGCAGAGGAACTACAAGAAATTTCTATTCTGCTTCAATCCCCAAGAGATCAAATACTGAATAAACTGGGGATTCTTCTCCGTCATGAAAAAGAACTGACCAAACGTGTGTCGCAATTAGAAGACTCCTTAATCGCAACTAAAGTAGGTGCTTTGCTTGACAAGTGTAAGGACATTCAGGGGATTTCTTTCTTTATCCATGAACTAGATCATGCAGAGAGTGGGCAACTACAAAACTACGCCCAACACCTGCATCAAAAAATCGCTCACCAGCTGGTTTCTTTATGGACAGTAAAGAAAGATGGTAAGCACATCGTTTTAGCTAGAATTTCTGATGACCTCGTTTCTCAAGGATGGCAAGCACAAGCTCTCCTTTCCTCCTTATTAGCCTCTTCTGGAGGACGCTGTGGAGGAAAAGGCAATACAGCACAAGGAAGTGTCGTTGAACTTCCTGGGGAAGAGGAACTCACGCAAATGTTATGGCAATGGATTTCGAACCAATCAAAATAGGCTCTTTTGCTCATATAATAGAGGGGGACACTCCTCTATTATGTGAACATATACGTTCAGGAGCCCGCGCTTTTCTTGCGGCAAAATTATTTCGCGACTGCAATGTCCCCGTCATCATCATCACAACGCCCACGCGATTTGATGACCTCTTTGAAGACATCACTACATTTCTAGGATCTCAACCTACGGAATTCCCCTCTTCGGAAATAGATTTATCCCCAAAGTTAGTCAATATTGACGCCGTAGGAAAACGAGATAAAGTTTTGTATGAGCTCTCGCAAACTCCCTCTCCGTTGCTTTGCATCACAACGTTAAAAGCTCTGTTGGAGAAAACAGTCCCACCTCAAAGGATGCAGCAAGAGCATTTGGAAATCCGGGTAGGTGACTCCCTTGATCCAGAGACACTCGTTTCTTTATGTCAGAGTCTACAATATCGCCAAGCAACTGTAGCTAGTGACAAAGGTGAATTCGCGCAACGAGGGGGGATTGTGGATATTTTCCCTATCTCTTCTCAAGAGCCCTTTCGTATAGAATTTTGGGGAGAAACCGTCACATCCTTACGGAGTTTTAATCCATATAATCAACTCTCTACAGGGAAAGTTAATAAAGTCGTCATCTCATCAGCAGCTAAGGATCTAGCAGAAGAGGGCCTTGCCCATACACTGTTGGACTATCTTCATGAACCACCTTTGTATATTTTTGACTCTCTTTCTTCTTTAGAAGATGATTTTTCTGAAATTGCTGGGACCCTATCTTCATTGCCTAAGCGGTTTTTGTCTTTAAAGGATTTCTTTTCCAAGATCAATCATCGCTCTCAGATCCTCTTTTTAGAAGATAAGACATTTCCCAACGTCGCAGTTACTAAAGGAGACCATGTAAAAATAGAAGCGTTTCATGAATCTTTCTCTGTGAAACGCATTTCCCTGCCCTTTATCTACCCTGATGAGATCATAGAGGTAGATGAGGGGTCTCAGGCAAACCCACTGTTAAATTTTCTATTACGACTAAAGGAATACTTGCCTCAACAGCAAGGGCGTTTTCACCTTGCTATTTATGGTTCTAAGTCCAAGTCATTGAAAGAAGCACGGGCACTTGCAGAGACATTGTCTGAACAGAATATTTGCATTAGCGAAAAAAGTGGGAACCTAACGTCAAGCTTTGCATTAATCAAAGAACACTTTTCCGCAATCTCCCTTTCAGAGTTTGCATCTACAAAAATCCTTCGTAGACAAAAACAACGAAATTATTTTTCTGTTACAACCGAAGAGGTCTTTGTCCCAGTCCCTGGAGAAATGGTTGTCCATCTACATAATGGAATTGGGAAATTCATCGGAGTTGAAAAAAAGCCTAATCACCTGAATATAGACACGGACTACCTTGTCTTGGAGTATGCCGATAGAGCTCGTTTGTATGTCCCTTCTGACCAGGCGTACTTGATTTCACGTTATGTTGGGGCTTCTGATAAGACTCCTGATCTACATAATCTCAATGGCTCTAAATGGCGCCGATCTCGAGATTTATCCGAGAAGTCTCTCGTCTTGTATGCGGAAAAACTCATTCAACTAGAAGCTCAGCGATCCACGGCAAAAGCCTTTATCTACCCTCCTCACGGGAAGGAAGTACTGCAGTTCGCGGAGAATTTCCCTTATGAAGAAACTCCGGATCAGCTGAAAGCAATCGATCAGATTTATACTGATATGATGTCTGATAAACTAATGGACCGTCTTATCTGTGGAGATGCGGGGTTTGGGAAAACAGAAGTCATCATGCGTGCTGCTGTGAAGGCTGTTTGTGATGGCCATCGACAAGTGATTGTCATGGTTCCAACTACTATTCTTGCTCATCAACATTATGAAACATTCAAGCAACGAATGGCAGGATTACCCATTCAAGTAGCTGTTTTATCTCGATTTTCACAAGACCAAGCAGCTAAGCGCATCTTTGCAGGAGTAGCTGATGGGAGCATTGATATCCTCATCGGAACCCACCGTTTGGTAAATAAAAATCTCACCTTTCGGAATCCAGGTTTACTCATCATAGATGAGGAGCAACGATTTGGTGTGAAGATCAAAGACTTTCTAAAAGAGCAGTACCCCACTATCGACTGTTTGACGGTTTCTGCGACCCCTATTCCAAGAACACTATATCTATCGCTATCTGGAGCTCGCGACCTATCTTTGATTACCATGCCTCCTCTAGACCGGCTTCCAGTTAGCACTTTTGTCGTGGAACATACGGAAGAGGTCCTTTCAGCAGCGGTGCGTCATGAATTATTACGCGGAGGACAAGCCTATGTCATTCACAATCGGATTGAAAGTATTTTTTCCTTAGCAAACACCCTACGCACGTTGGTTCCAGAAGCGCGTATCGCTGTTGCCCATGGGCAGATGTCTGCAGATGAACTCAGCTCTATTTTTCAAAGTTTTAAGAATCAGCAAACAAATGTATTGGTAGCCACAGCCCTCATAGAAAATGGAATCGACATCCCCAATGCTAATACGATTTTAATAGACCATGCGGATAAATTCGGTATGGCTGACCTCTATCAAATGAAGGGTCGTGTTGGACGGTGGAATAAAAAAGCATACTGCTATTTCATGGTTCCCCATTTAGATCGTTTGTCAGGACCAGCAGCGAAACGATTGGCAGCCCTTAATAAACAAGAATATGGTGGGGGGATGAAAATAGCCCTCCATGATCTGGAAATTCGCGGAGCGGGGAATATCTTAGGAACAGATCAATCTGGGCATATTACTGCGATTGGTTTTAACTTATACTGCAAGCTCTTGAAAAAAGCGGTAGCCTCCCTGAAAAATAATACAACCCCTCTCCTATTCCATGATGATGTGAAAATTGAGTTCCCTTATAACTCACGAATTCCGGATGAATATATCTCCCTTGCCTCTATGCGTATTGAGTTCTACCAAAAAATTGGAAATGCGGAGAGTAAGGAAGAGCTGCTTACCATCCAAGAGGAAATGCGAGATCGATTCGGACCGATTCCTCAAGAGGTTCTCTGGTTATTTGCGTTAGCTGAAGTGCGATTATTTGCTCTCAACCACAATATCTCTGCTATCAAAGGAACTGCAAATGCTCTCTATGTACAAAAATGTCAGGAGAAAGCAGAGGTTAACAAAATCACACTGCCATATTCCCTTTCTCCTACACCAGAGTTACTAGTGTCAGAGGTAACAGAAACAATCCGCATGGCATTCCCCTGAGTCTCAGATGAGTTCTTTTAATTTTCTACAAGGTCTTCGACAGTCCGCTCCCCAATATACGAGTTACCCTATGCCTGAATATTGGGAAACATCCGCTCAACATCTGCAGAGCCTCCCCATCCTTGAAACAAAAGAACGATGCAGTCTGTATCTCCATTTCCCGGTTGGAATTCGAGATACAAAGGCCTATAGGGAAGCGCTAGCTGGAGAAATCCTCCTTCTTTCTCGTTCCTTTCTAAAGCAGCCCCCCCTTTCTCACCTATACTTTAAAATTAAGTACCCCAATCAAATAGATCTGGGAATGATTTCCTACCTGTGGTCTCATTTACAGGAAGCTTTTGACCTGTCTTCCTTACAACAAGCTAGAATAGACATCCCCCCTGCCCCCTCTATCCAAGCTGATAAACTAAAGGAATTGGGATTTCATCATGTAGGCCTTGTCCTCACGGACCCTTTGCTCTCTCCAGGTCATATGGAGGCTACATCCCATGCCCATTCACCGGCGACTTCAATATATGGGAGAACTTCGCCAATTTT
>CALGBW010000024.1 GCA_937884635.1 uncultured Chlamydiaceae bacterium | reverse complement strand
GATTATTTCTTTAACCCCCAATTTAACCACTCTGCATTGTATTTAGCTGTGCAGAATAACCAGACGGAAGCTTTACAAAATTGCACACGATTTTTAAATCCTAACGAAACAAGACCCCATTATCACCCTATACCAAGAAATACTACTGAACCTTTTGTTTATAATATTTTCCCTAGAAGATGGGCAAAGTCTTCTCGCTTGATTCCTTCCCCACGTAGTTCTCAACTCTCTTCTTATGAGCAGAGATCTGGGGATGTGGATAACAACTTAATTCGGAATCGTCTTTGGAGCGCGCAGTTAGGTATGGAACTTGTGATGTTCCTATCTCAAGACTCTCCTCGGGCGCGACAACGTATTATACAGGCAGCATATTTAGGAGCTAGAACGGCAAACGTTGTTCATTCAGCTGTAGACCTAGTTGGGAATCTCTCTCATGTAGCGCAATATGGTCCTACCCAGGGTCAAGGTGAGAGGGCCATACGTAATATGTTAACTTTAACGGATGCGTTAAACCTTGTTAATGAGGCGATCTATTTTTGTACGCCGGCCGTGCAAGCTCTACAAGCACGTGTATCGCAAGGTGAGAGTGCTGGTTATTTGCGTAGAATATGTGCTCCATTGCCAAATATTAGCCGAGTTATCCGCGGTGCATTAGGTAGATTAACAGCAATAGCCGGTGCTGTTGGTGTGGCTTGCACCGCAGGTTTAGGAGCAGTATTGACAGTTGATCTGATCAATAATGATGAGCAGGCAGGACTAGAGGAACGGGTAATTTTAGGTACACAGGTTGCTGTTGCTGCCATAGCTACTACGGCTCTGGTTTGGATTACTCGTGCGAACCGTGAAAGAGTTAGACGCGAGACTTAGAATTATTTATTTTTTGTCGTGCGATATTTGTGAAGGGGATGCCTAGAGGAACACAAGCTTTCTTGTGTGAAAAGGGAGTCTAGACCCCTCATTATAACTATGGAAGACATGCTTTCTAAGAAATTGTCTTGCATATTTCCTTCTGATGGTGAGTGTTATGTTCCCTTGTGGTTGTCCCGGTTTTGGTTCTCCTACTTATGTACGACTGCAACTAGAATCCAGTGATGAGAGTGACGGTGAAGAGGAAGTAGAACTGCAGGTTGTTACAACAACACCTCCTGCGGTTGACAATGTTGACAATAGTGATGTGGATGCTAATGAAGTTACAGATCGGGCAGCAGCACACACGGATGCAGCTTATCAGGGGATAGTTTCACCAGCAGAGGGGATAAGCTTTGCTAATATGGGTTACTCTCTTTTGCGTGTTTGCGATTATGTCCAATTGTTCGTTCTGGAGAGCCTACAGACACAATCACCAATGAACAGGGCCCGGCGTAACCTAGGAGGGAACGTCTTAGTCCCTATTGATCATGTTAATAATAATGATTCTTTTAATGACGAGGTTATCACAGTTCCTCAATGGGTTTATCCTTGTGGAATTACTCCTAATGGAACATTCCCGAATGGTTATCGTCCTTTCGAGGTTTTAAATACGACAACTAAACGCCATGAATTACTAAAAGTTATGGATTATGGTTCGTATTTTAGAGGAGAGTTTGATGTACTCGCTCACAGTTGGGTGCTGAAAGGAGGGGGTGTTTTATTGAGGGTGCGACATCGTAGTCGTGAGTTTCCTTATGGTAGTCCTATATTTCCTTATGGAATGACTGGATTAGGAGATATGGTACTACGACATTTCGATGACCACGTGCCGCAGTACCTTTATGCTTCCCATGGCATTAGCAATGCTTTACCTTACAATGGGACGTGCCCAAGTCCTAATTGGATTTTTAATGCGACGAACTTCTTTGGCGGAGGCTATGTAGGGTTAGAAGAACCGGGATTTGAACCTATTTATCCATGTGGGGTTCACCCTGATGGGCGATTTACTGGGGAGTGGTTAGGGTTTCCTAATGGGACAATTCCAGATAGAGCATACCCTTTTGGATATTTTCCTAATGGAACGTTTCCTTACTTAGACTATTTCTTTAATCCTGATTTTAATCACTCTGCATTGTATTTAGCGGTGCAGAACAACCAAACAGGCGCGCTGCAAAATTTCACGCGGTTTGCAAGCCCTAATGAAACAAGGATTGGGTATCATTCTATTCCAACAAGTCCTGATGAACCTTTTGCTCCTTGCTACGGTATATACCATTTTTCTTCGAACCTTATTTATGATAAAGATGTCTCGTCATATTACTCTGGGGATTCGGATGACCAACGGAATGAAAATATAGATCGTAATTTAATTCGGGCGGGTCTTTGGGCGGCACAACTTGGTGCAGAGTTGGGAGTGATTCTGTCACAAAATTGCTCTAGGAGGCATCGCATTGCGTATGCTTTGTATCTGGGGACAAGGACTGCAAATGTGGTTCACGCTACGGTTGACCTAGTTTCCAATATATCATCCATCATACAGAACGGTCATACTGATGAACAAGGCGAGCTGGTATTACGCAATATGTTAACCCTGACTGACTTATTAGCTCTTACTAATGAGGCTATTTATTTTTGTACACCTACGATACAACGAATACAGGAGAGCTTATCAGAGGGATCAGCTGCTAATTATCTCACAAGGTTATGTTCCTCCTTACGGGGGTCGGGGCGTGTGGTTAGAAGTGCTTTGAATAGACTATCAGCGGTTACCGGAGCTATTGGTGTGGCTTGTACGGCTGGTTTAGGCGCGGTTTTGACTGCACAAATGATCCGTAATGATGATCAAAATATCCCAGAACAAAGAGCCATTTTAGGTACGCAAATTACGATTGCTGCCGTTGCCTCGGTCGCTTTAGCTTGGATGACGCGAGCAAATATGCGTCGAGCTCGTGCTTTGGAAGAAGAAAATGACTGAAGTTTTTTATGAGACCAGCTACAATCTCATGGTTTTGTTCTTAGAAGACGAAAGCGTCTTTTCCTTATTTTAGAATATATATGTTTTCCTGTTGTTACCTCAGTTCTAGAGGTACCATTTATCTACAGCCATCTAGCCCTCCTGACCTAGAAGAAGTAGAATGGCAGGAGCTCATCCCCGTGGCTAATGAAGCCCAGGGTCTTACTCCCCCCCCCCCCCTGAGGGTCAGGAAGATGAGTTGGATATTTTGACAGAAACAGCAATAGAACATACAGAGTTAGCTTACCAGGGAATTCTACGTGCTGAAGAATCGGTTGGTCTGATAAGCATGGCTTATACCATATTGCGTGCCTGTAACTATGTACAATTATATGTGATGGAACACCTTCCCAGAGAACCGCGTACAATAACATCAGCTCCGTCTACTTCAGCAAATCAGGAGTACAAATTGCTTTTAGCGGAATTATGGGCGGTACAATTGCTTCCAGAAGCAGGCGTGATTGTTATAGGCAATACCCACGGTATGCAACCGTATACTGCTTGTTCTTTATATATAAGAGCTATCAATATAGTTCACTCCACGATAGACCTTGCTTTGAACTCAATCCTCCTAATGAACCCTGAGTATACCTATGATGGGCAGAGAGAGAGAAGGTTGCGTAGTTTATTGATTCTGACAGACCTATTAAATTTGACTAACGAAACCATCTATTTTTGTTCTCCAGTTATACAACAAATTCAGGAACGCCTATCTCTGGGAAGCGCCGCTGTGTATTTCAATAGGTTATGTGCTCCCTTACGTGGGGCTGGACGTATAGTTCAAGGAGCTTTAGATAGGCTGGCAGCGATTACAGGAACTGTAGGAGTTGCTTGTGTAGCTGGTTTGAATGTAACGTTATCAGCTCAATTGATTGGTGAGGGGCAAAATTCTCTACAACAGCGAGTTGTTTTAGGAGTGCAAATTGCTGTGGCTGCTATTGCTACTACAGCATTGGCCTGGATGGCGCGAGCAAATTTGCGAAGGGCCCGTCATGAGTTAGGCGAAGAAAATATATAATGTTTTTATAAAAAAAAGTTATACTCCCGCGGATTTAAAAGGCTCAGGTAAGGCGCCTTTTATATTACTGTGGAGTGTTTTATGTTCCCATGTTGTGGCTGGCCTCGTTCTAGTGGTTCTTATATATACCTGCCTCATGATGAAGCGGACAGTAAGGAAGATAGTGACATGGAGCTTCCTTTGGCAGAGGAAACCACAGCTCATACAGGGGAAACTTCTCTTTTAAAGGAGGTTAGTACCCCGAGTGTTGGGAAACAATGTGATCGGGCAGTTAGAGCATCTTTCAATATAACAAATGCTACATCCCCTGTAAATAACCCTTCTAACTTGGTGGTTTCTATCCCGTTGGGATATTCCCAAGTGAAATTAAGACGGTTTGAGTTGCTGTCTTCTTTAGATTATGAGGTTTGTTTTAGACTCAGATTTGATGAACTTGTGAACGGACATTTCGAGGCTAGAAACTCTTTATGGGAAACTGAATCTTTATTTAGCTTGCATCTTCTGATGTCTTGTAGGACAGAGTGTAGAAGGTTCAGAGATATAAGGGGAGTCGCTCCCCATGTTTCTGCTGGCAATTTATTGGATTACAAAACTTGTCCTAATGGGATTTTTAATGCAACGAACTTTTTTGGCAGAGGCTATGGAGGGTTAGAAGAACCGGGATTTGAGCCTATTTACCCTGGTGGGCTGTTTACTAGGGAGTGGTTGGATTTTTTTAATGACGGGGTTGATTATTTCTTTAACCCCCAATTTAACCACTCTGCATTGTATTTAGCTGTGCAGA
>CALGBW010000023.1 GCA_937884635.1 uncultured Chlamydiaceae bacterium | reverse complement strand
CTATTGCTGCACTAGCCTGCAAAATGTCTTATTAACAGCATGTAAATCTGATTCAGGATTTGCAGTGACGTAGATACCGTTGTCCATTCCTGTTGCATGGCTGTCAAACGCATATGCGCTTCCAACTGGAAGTTCTGCCCCATGTCAGCAAAAGCCTGCTGATCCGATTGCACTTTTGCCTGTAAAGAAAACATCCCTAACACAACTGGGTTTCCAGAAGCCCCAGAAACTAGCGTACTCTCTACCAAATCCAATTGCTTTTGCCAACCCGCAGCGCCGCCAGTTACATTAAACATGTCATATGTTGATCCTGCTTCTACTTTCAGAGGGGATAACGACATCTGTAGCACAATCAAAGAACTCGAAATACTATCTAAATTATCCTTGTACCCATTCAACATAGTAACAAGAGACACTCGCTGTTCTGTAGTGATTTTAGGATCTGCCTTCACTATTTCTATTTGCTTTTCTACAACAGCAATAGCCTCATAGGTCTTTTGTAAAAATTCCGCCGTACGTTGTACTTCCTTAGCTAAATGAGCCTTCGCTCTTTCATAAGAGCCTGTATAAGCATTCCCTTGTGTGGTGTATTTACCGGATGAACTCTGCCCAACAAAGCTACCAAAATTAAAGAATGTAGCTGCATTCACAAACGTAGAAATAGCCTGTATAATAGTGGCCCCTACTGAAGCACCTAGGTTACTGTAGTAAACATCCCCATACACTTGCTCTAAATACTCTACTTCACGCGGCATGTAGTGATTAATCAAAACTGATGCGACAGAAGAGGGTAAAGCTAGAGCCTCGTTTTCATGCACATAAGCCATTAATAATGCTGCATGTGCTTCATCTCGAATTTTGGAAACAGCTTGTGCTTCCGTTTGAGCATCAGCTACTTTGAGATTTAAAAGAGCATCCATGATGATCTTTTGTCCTTGAAAAGTAGTTAAAGCAGTCGATACCTTCTCTGCTACTACTCCAGTTGAAGAAGGGCTACTCAAAGCCCAAGTTAGGGCCTGCGAAATCGTATCGAATACCCTGACGTCCAACTCAGTACGATTAGCCTGAGTAGAGAATAACGTAATAGAAGATGGCTGGGGCTGCCCTTTTGTATATAACAAATCCCCTTTGCCCTCATTCCCCTCTAAACGAATCGATTCCATCCCTTGGCCTAAATACCGCGCCCCCATAAATGGCGATTGACTTAATGCTGCGGCCTCTTGCTGAATTACTGCTATAATGTCTGCACCACTCGCGGCTGGTTGCACAGAGCTCACGCGTCCTGCAACAAAATATCCTTGTAAAGTCCCAAAAAAGCGTACAAAATGAGTTTCTAGACTTCCCCCTTGTACGCCAATTATAGGAGTTTTTTCTAATGCTGTTACAGCATCATTCAGTGCTTTTTGTTGTTCTTCTGTTAACTCATGGAAACGTGATTCAATCGTACGCACTAGTTGTAGGCAACCCGCTAAATCACTAGGAGGAATCGCATCACTAGTTCGGACAGAAGAGAACACCCTCATCAAGACGTCTACCATTTCAGCAACTTCAGAAAATACTTCCTGTTGGCGAGTATTTACAAAAACAACAGCAGCAGCAGCTTCTTGGTATGAATTTAATGCAGCGACTTCTTCTTGATAAATAGCTGTTAATACTCTCTCTAAAAAGATTTTGTCATCTTTTTGTAGAGAAGCCTCATTAATCATTCCTCCTATCTCAGTACCAATGACTGAAACTTGTTCTAGTTCTTCTTCTGAAAGAGATGCTTTAGCCTGCAGGGCTAACAAGGATGACTTTAATGCTGTAAATGGTTCTAACTCTTCTTCAGAAATAGTTTGTTCTATTAACGAAATCACATTCAGTAGCGCACCAATCCTAGCTTTCGTTAATTTTTGGCGGATATCAGCACCAGTTTCATAAACCTTTGAAAATTCGTTTACAAACTCTGTCTTTTTCGCTCCTGTCAATCCTTCTGAGTCCTCTATAGCCATAAAAATGCGCTGTGGGAACCCATAAAGCGTTTGAAAATCTGCATCAGATAAAGCATAACCCTTATTCTCTAGGCTGTTAATTTCTTCCGCTAACACACTAATTGTTTGATCGTCAGGAGCAGCCTCTTTAACCTTATTTATCAGATTCAGCAACTTTTCAAGGATGGAATGCCCCCATTCCTGTTTCTCTGGATTGTAAAATGGATTAGCCAGAACCATTCTAGCTTCCGGAGTTTGTGGAGCAGCAACTGCTACCGTAGACACAGGCCCACTGTTCCATACGGAAGTGGCTCTAGATAAATGACCGGATTGACAACCGAGTGGTTTTTTAGACTCCAGAGGCTGAACAGACAATTTACGCAATAGGGAACGATATTGTTCACTTGCTTTCAGATCCAAAAATTGTAACAACTGCTGAACTACGTACTCTTCTGCCGCAACTTTTTCATAAGAAAATACTTGTCCGGAGATCAGATCCTCTTTCTGTAAAA
>CALGBW010000022.1 GCA_937884635.1 uncultured Chlamydiaceae bacterium | reverse complement strand
ACCATCCTAGCGGTAATACTAAACCTTCTCAGGAAGACTATCGTGCTACTAAACGATTAGTGGAAACCGGAGAGCTTCTAGGTATCAAAGTCGTAGACCACATCATCGTTGCAGCTAATACTGGAGCTTATCTTAGCTTAAAAAGCGAAGATGATCTCGGAATATTTTAATCAAAGTTCAATGTACTAATGAGAAAGAGAGGAAGAACAAATGGAAAACACAGTATCTTTTGAAATCATCGAACATCTCGGTGTAATTGCTACACAGCCTACTGGCTGGCAGAAGGAACTCAACCTCGTCCGCTGGAATGGTAATGTTCCAAAATTTGATATCCGTGAATGGGACAGCTCCCACGAACGTATGTCCAGGGGGCTCACCCTAAAAGAGCAGGAAATGTCCACGCTCTTTAACCTGCTAAAGCCTCGTTTCGGAAAAACATCAGCAGAATAATCAAAAAACACTTGCTGTTTTTCTTATTCAGAGTGATAGATGGAACGACATTTAAAGGAGGTATAAATTATGAGTCCAAAAGCTCAAAGCAAAACCAAGGAAGCTGGTAAAGCTAAAGAAACCAAAACTAAGGCCCCCGATAGCTTTACTGTCAAGATTCCAAACGAACTAGATGATGCAACTCTCATTAAGTTAAATCAGCTAGTCTCAAGCAAACAAACGCTTCTCAAAAAAGCCCTCGGCGCGAAAGACTTGCCCATCAACAAAGTAAAAGATTGCCTCGAATTTCCGTGGTTTACTTTGCACGGTATCACTGGCGAAGCTGAGGCTTATGCCCAGCTGATTACCGCCATGATTGAGATGTCAGAAAATGCGAGATGGATTAATCCCGAAGATAAACCTACCGATAACGAAAGGTTTACAATGCGCATCTTTACTGTTCGCTTAGGTCTTAAGGGTGATAAGTACAGGTTAATCCGCAAGTTACTGACCCAGAACTTATCTGGTAACAGTGCTTGGCGAGATGGCGCTCCACCTAAAAAGGTTGCCAAAAAAGATGGGAACAAATCGTCCTCCCCTAGCACTAAAGGAGGAAGTACCTTATGACAGATTACAAACTAGCCACAGAGAAGGAGCTTGAAGAAATCCGTGCTAAATATCCGATTGGATCACGTATTGAGCTCATCTACATAGATGACCCGTATACCAAGTTAAGACCTGGTACTAAAGGCACCGTCACCAATGTAGACCCGTTAGGGGATCTAGAAGTGGACTGGGATAACGGTTCTCACCTTAAAGTCATACTTTGGATCGACCGTA
This sequence comes from uncultured Chlamydiaceae bacterium, assembly GCA_937884635.1. Lineage (GTDB taxonomy): Bacteria > Chlamydiota > Chlamydiia > Chlamydiales > Chlamydiaceae > Chlamydia. The sequence goes on along the minus strand of CALGBW010000022.1, from coordinate 266 downwards.
TCCGTAGGTTGTAACTGCTAGACACTAAGGGGTGCCGCAAGCCGGCACTCCTGTTCCCAAGACCGTGTGAGCGTTTAGGCTCATACAAGTCTCTAATATCAACCCTTAACAGAAAGAATATACATGGGAAAAGTAGAAACAAAAGAATCAACAGCTAAAAAAGCCATTGATTATTCTGATGCAATATCAATCGTAATAGACGCTATCGCGTCACATGCAGAAAAACTTAGTAACATCGCTAAATCTACTGAGGAACTTGATCCGGT
>CALGBW010000021.1 GCA_937884635.1 uncultured Chlamydiaceae bacterium | reverse complement strand
GGTGCATCTGCAAAGAATTCCCGATTTAATATGTTTTCTGCTATGAACTGTGGATTTGCAGCTTGACGTGTACATCCGTAATTCGCATATTTTATCGTGGATTTAATATCTTTTTTTCGACAGATACGAAGTACACGTTTATCATTTACTTTTATGTCATGATAACGTTCCAGATCATCTCTTATTCTGCGATATCCTTTATCTGGGGATTCGGTATGTATTTTTTCGATAACGTCAGCAATATGTTCGTTTTCTAACTCGTTCAACGGAATCTCCCTATGAAGCCATTTATAATAAGCAGCTCTGCTTACATTCCCGAGTTTACAAAGCGCACTGATAGGGTATCCATATGTTTCATGTTCTTCTTTGATTGCCTGATAAATCTGTCCATGTCTTAACAGGCTTAGCCCCGCCTCCTCTCTATTTCGTTTAGTTTTTTTAAGAAGGATGCCTCCATTTCTGCTTTTTTGCGTTTCGCCTTTTCTAATTTCAGCTCAGCACGCAGTTTTTCAATTTCAGTACCTTTTGCCCCAATTACGATGCCAGGTTTTGCGGTGCAAATTGTTACTCTCAATTTAGTATTTCCGGTTCTTTCAGTGATGATTTCGGAAACGCCACTTTCATATAATTTAGCTTTTACAAATTTGCGAACCTTAAGATCTTCATGGAGGAGTTCTACATAATTTTTATCGGCATACCATCTAGCGTCCCAGTTTTTGATGACGCCAATTCGCATTCCTTTAGGACTTACTTTCTGACCCACTGTGTTCCCTCCTTATCTTTCGCTAACCATAATGGTAATATGGCTTGTTCTTTTGCGGATTCCATCCGCTCTGCCCATTGCTCTTGGTTTGAATCTTTTCAGAGTCGCACCCTGATCAACGTATGCAGTGCTTACATATAAGTTATCGACATTCATGTCGAAGTTGTGTTCTGCGTTTGCAACAGCAGATTTTAATACATTTTCTACAATTTCAGCACCTTTGTTAGGTGTGAATTTCAAAATCGCGTATGCTTCTCCTACGCTCTTTCCACGAATCAGATCAACTACCTGGCGAGCCTTTCTAGGAGAGATTCTAACGAATTTTGCAACAGCTTTCGCTTCCATTGCGAAACCCCCTCTCATTTACTATCTTGCAGAAGAAGACTTTTCAGAACGATCTACGTGGCCTTTAAAAGTGCGTGTAGGTGCAAATTCACCTAATTTATGGCCAACCATATCTTCAGTGATATATACAGGAACATGC
>CALGBW010000020.1 GCA_937884635.1 uncultured Chlamydiaceae bacterium | reverse complement strand
AGATCACGCCTCTTGTAGAGCTGCTGATCCTTATCTACCAGTATTCTTTCCATATTGTTACTGTTGTTACTTGGCCGGTAATGTGGTTTGTTACTCTTGTTACTATCTGCCCAGACCTAAGCCAGCCTTGCATACTGTGCCAGCTTTAGCATCTTTGGCTACACCATAGCGATCCAGGAGATCATCGGTGTAATCTTTCTCGTTCTTGCTCTTAAGGTCGCTGAGTTCTTTCTTAAGATCCTCAATTAGTTCTTTCTTAAGATCCTCAATTTCCTTGTTGAGCTTATCAGAGGGATCATCTGGATCATCCTGGATCTCCAGCTCCTCTTTAAGTTGCTTAAGCTGATCTCTCAGCTCCTGTGGTACATCTGGATTCTCTTTGATCTTCTTCTCCAGTGCTTTGATTCTGTCTTTGATTTCCATTGTTTTTGAATTTTGAGTTATTGACTTAATGAATTTACCAGGTGATCCTATCAGAAACGCTCTGAGTAGTCCTTTTTCAGCATCTGAGGCTCGTTTCCTGGTGTTGTGGTACAGTTGCACCCTTTCCCTGGTTCTGAGCCTACAGGGTGGCTTTCTGGTGGGATCTGGGAACTATCCAGGGGAAACATACCTTTCCAGCCTTTTGCCATACTGTTGTTTATGATCAGCCTGGCAGTGTTGGGATCTCCTCCAGAGAGTTTCACCAGCTCATTGTAAGCTGCCTCCAGAGATCGCTCTGTTTTGTATGAAAACTTAAAGCTCGCTTTCTTGTATTCCAGCCATTCAAAGAAAACAGGCTTTATAGCCTCATCCATATAAGAAAGATCCCAGCTGTTTATCCCAGCCCCTCTTGTATTTTTCTTATCATTCTTATCATTCTTTTCTTTCTTATCTTTATTGTTTGTGTGGGCGATCGGTGGCTCATCGGTGGGCGATCGGTGGCTTTCCTGTAGGCTCATCGGTGGGCTATCGTGTAAATCATCCTGGTAAGTGTCGTATTTACAGACAGTTAAGCGTGTAGTTTTTCCCAAACTCT
>CALGBW010000019.1 GCA_937884635.1 uncultured Chlamydiaceae bacterium | reverse complement strand
ACCGGCGTGGGAAGATTGCCTTTGACAAGGCTCATTCTGACATTCAATAACGTTCATAAATATCTCCATGATTCAAGCCCTTTTCATTGCGCAGAGGTGGTTAGAAGGCTTGTTTAAAACACCCCTATGTTAGCGCTGTGGCAGTTTATTCTAATGGAAGTTAAAACAAAAATAAATAATTACCGTTTCAAGATAAAATATTTATTTTGCGAGCTTGTTTGTTTTATTTAATTGAGAATTAGAGGAATGAGCAAATTGAGAGGAGTTTGTTGTGAAGTAGGAACAAAGCCCGTTAGGCCCTGTTCCTAGTCAGGTAATTTAGGCTGCTAAGTCTTCTTGACTTTCATTGGTGGTATGCTCAGATCCAGAATAGACGAGCTTGCATTGCTTGCGTAGATTATTCCAGATACAGTTTAGCTTGCTTAATTGAGATGGCGTTAAGTCATGCAGAATGATCATATCTTCTGTGTTTAATGCAAATCCATCTGTAGACCAGTTCACGGATCCTGTAATCATGATATTGGCATCGATAATTCCTAGTTTATGATGCAGTTTATTTGGTGTCACTTTCTCATATACGGATAGATGAGAGTCCTTGATTGCTTGAATTTGTTTAATGCAAAACTGGGAAAATCCTTGATCTACTAGGATATCGACTTGAATACCGCGCTTTTGTGCTGCATCCAGTTCTTGAATGACAGAACGATCCGACAGGGCAAACATAGCAACTTGAATCGTTTTTTTTGCTGAGCGTAGTGTATTTAGTAAGGCTTCTAGAGCATCTTTATTATCACCGAGAATAGAGAAGTACTCGGCTTGTTGCCCTTGAATTACGCAACTGCCAGATGCTTGATTTTTAATGAAGTCACATAACTCAGGGCTCTTGCAGCCAATGATCAAGTTGCTATCAAAGAGTAGGGATTCATGTGTGTAGTTGGCAGAGCCCAGCCACGCATAAGCATCATCGATAGCAAGGGCCTTTTGATGCATGAGCTTTCTTCCTTCACGAGGATGCTCGACAAGAGAAACCTGAGGGGAGGAGGGAAAGAGTTCTTTATCCTTTAACATCTGGTAATGGATTGTGACACTTTTACCAGATTTGGCCTGTTCAATAAAAGGACTGAGTAATTCAGGGGCAGATAGATTATAAATACGTAGGAAGAGAGATTTATTCGCAGAGGAGATAGCCTCAGCTAGTACTTTTAATGGGTTATCATTACATTGTTTAGAATAAATAACAGGTTCTGAAGCTTGTTGGAATGTAGAGAACGTATTAGGACGTGGGGCTCGTGCAAAATAGCTAAATCCCAATATAGCTGCAAAGAGCAGGGAGAATTTAAGAATAGGTTGGATTTTTCTTTTCATCATCATTTTACCATGGGGATGTTATTCTGTTAGCTTCAGAATACGAGCCTATTGGCTGTGTTCGCATTGTTGTGTAGCGTGTATTTGTTTTCAACACTTCTTTAAGAAAAAAGAGTGAGGTAATGGCATACGCATGCAAAAGCATTTCCCTAAGAATGGAGAGGAATTCCATATTCTTTCCATCGTTTTGAAACAAGGGCGGCCGTACGTTCATCTACTTCCACTTCTTTTGGATAGGTTGGTTTGATCACAGCATCTAGGATGATGGGAACTTGGTAATGGAGTTTGTGTGATTGTACGGAGGAATAGTTACAGTAAAGGTCTGTTGCAGGTGCTGTATGTGTAAACGTGCGCCATAAGAAGTCTTTTAGGCTAGATAGCATTTCCGAAAGGCTATCAGTTAATACAATGAATGGCCAAGAAGCTATATTGGGATAATGAAGGAGCATCTCTATGGCTTTTTGAGGGTTTTCTGTTTCAGCAACTAGGCAACCGGGACAGAACACACCTATATCTGTAATGTAAGGTAATGCGTTTCCTCGGTAGGTCTGTGGTAAGTCACGGATGGGTTCTCCCGTACCTAGGAAAATTGCCTTGGAACCTTTATTAAGAGCTGGTCCTGAGTAATCCAGGGTGTCGTTAGCTGTGTCAGAGAAGATAAGTAGATCGCGCTTAGGAAGACAGCGAGCCAGTATAGTTTCTAAACAGGAGGAAAAGGAACTGAGGTCTACAGGTTGATCGGTCACAAATAAAAACTTAGTTAGGGATAGTTGCCCCTCACCTAGAATGCGTAAAGCGGTAGCCAAAGATTCTTTCCAATAACGCTCTTTTACAACTGCAGCTGTTAAAGCGTGAAACCCAGCTTCCCCGTAGCTTTTAAGCGATCGTATTCCAGGCATGACCATAGGGAAAAGGGGAGATAGGTATTCCTGAAGTTTATTACCAATGTAGAAGTCCTCCTGAAATGGTTTTCCTACAACCGTAGCTGGGTAGATCGCATGTTTTTTATGGTATATTTGGTTACAGGTAAACTCGGGGAAAGGATGTTGTAAGCTATAGTACCCAAAGTGATCTCCGAAAGGCCCCTCCATACGCCGTTTCCCCGCTAGTGCTTTTCCTGTAAAGATGAATTCCGCATCAAACAGTAAAGGGTGATGAGAGTCAGTATCATATTTACAAGAGAGTTTTTTCCCTTGCAGGAAAGAGCAAAAGAGCAACTCGGGAACGTTTTCTGGTAAAGGGGCAATAGCAGAAAGGATAAGAAAGGGATTCCCAGATAAGAAAACGGTAACAGGGAGATCTTGACCTAGTTGTTCAGCCTCATAAAAATGTCCTGCACCTCCTTTCTGAATTTGAAAATGAAGGCCAAATGTCCTTTGGTCAAATCGTTGCATGCGGTACATGCCCAAGTTCGGTATTCCGGTGTTTGGGGATTCTGTGTAGACCAAAGGAAGCGTCAGAAAGGCACCCCCATCTTCAGGCCAGCTAGTCAGGAGTGGTAATTGATTCAGATTTACCGATGATGCTTTGTGTAACGGTAATCTACGAAACCAGCGATTCCGTAACCCCAAAGAAAGACCTCGCCGTAAAATGTTTTTCTTTTTCCATAAAGAAGATAAGGAGGGGGGAGAAGAGGCAAGTTCCACTACCTGAGCAATGAGATCTCCAGGAGCTGCAGCAAACAACGTATCTACACGTGCCTGTGTACCAAATAGATTAGTGAGGACAGGAAAGGAGGAACCAATAACGTGGTGAAAGAGGAGAGCAGGACCTCCAGAAGCGAGAACCCTACGATGAATCTCAGCTATTTCTAGACTAGGGTCAACCGGGGCAAAGATATCAACAAGAGAGCCTTGGGAACGCAAAAGGGATACTAAAGATCTTAGTGAGAACATAGCAGAAGATCCCTTTTGCCATATAGATTACTAAGGTTAGATTACAAACCTTTGCCCTTTGCTCGTTTCAAAACTTCTTCTAAACCAAGCTTATCAACAAGGCGTAAAGCAGCAGCTGAAATCTTTAATTTCAGGAACGTTCCGTCTTCAGGAGACCATAATCTCTTAGTTAACATATTAGGAAGAAAACGTCGTTTAGTTCTTCCCGTAACTTTTAAACCGATCCCTTTTTTCTTCTTAGCAATACCTCTCATGGTATAGGTATAACCACGACTAGGCTTCCTTCCTGTAAGTGCGCATTTTTTTGACATGATCTTCCTATAATAAATTCGCCCGTTATATCAGGATCATAGGGCGAGTAAAAAATTAATATCTGTCCCATTATGTGACGTCAGGGACTGGCACACGGGTGATCACCCTTGTTCCCCAATAAGATAAGGAAACCATGGTAGAGGTTTTCTGATATATCTCAAAGAACTTTTAATTCAAAAGTTTTTTAGATTGTGTTTCTTTTATCAAATTTTTTTAAGAAATAATCTCATGAACAAGTTGATTAAAGGCTTGATGGGTGAGTAGAGAGTCGATCTTGGGTTTCATCCTGTATACCCAGTTAAATTTGGATATAGTCCCAGGACGATTAATACGCTCATGATGTTGGTCAGATGCAACTAGATCTGGACAGAGAGCTAAGTAGTCATTCAATAAATTAATATGAAAGATAGACGACGTATGATGTGAGAGAGTCAAAATGTCTTTTTGCAATTCTTTGGACAAGGAAGGAGAAAAAGGAAGATCAAAGGTTCTAGCGAACTGTTTGGCTTCTTCAGGAGATTCTTTCCACCAAAGAGATAGAGTTGTCGAATCGTGCGTTGAGAACGTTGTTACAGAAAGCGGAGTGTATTGATCGAAAGGAATAAATCCCCCATCTGTATCCCATCTGCGTTCCCAGCGGGGAATGCGAGTTCCGCAGATACCTAACTGGAAAAGTGTTTCCCGTACTCCTTCGGGGATACTACCCAGATCTTCACCAATAGGCAGCATTTTAGAAAATCGTAAGAGGTGAGTGAGAATATCAGTTCCCTGTTTAAGATATTCTTTTTTTGACTCAGGTTCGAATTTGCCGGAGCCTTTGTTATCCCAAATCCATAAACGGAAAAATCCGACGATATGATCTAACCGATACAGTGAATAGAAATTTTCTGCATAACGTAGGCGCGCCTTCCACCAAGAGTACTGATCAGCTGCTAAGGCTTTCATATTATAGATAGGAAGATGCCAATTTTGTCCTTCTGTATTGTAAAGATCTGGTGGGGAGCCAACAGATCCTGATGAGGAAAAATATTGTCTAAAGTACCAGACATCACAACTATCCTTGCTAATGAGAATTGGCAAATCCCCTTTTAGTAAGACGTGCTTTTCATCAGCGATACGGCGAACGTGTTCCATTTGCTGAAAGCACAGGTACTGGATGTAGGCATAGAAGAGCTGTTCTTGTGCGAATGTTTTGGCAAAAAGAGGGAAGTTCTGTTTATTCGTATATTCTTTAGGCCAGTTATTGATAGGTGCTCCTTGCAAGTGCTGTTTGATAGCACGAAATAGAGTATAGGGTTCTAGCCAGTAGTGTTCTCGTTCGCAAAAAATGAGAAAGGGCTCAGCTTCTAGAGCACCTCTTTTTTGAACAAAATCTACATATTTTTTAAGAAAAAGCCACTTATGCTTCTTCACAAGGTCATAGTGCACATAAGGAAGAGCATTGAATTGTTGCATGACCTGTAAGTCTTCCTGAGCCCCTGGCATTTCCTGAGCAGCTGGTAATGCTGATAGGGAGAGGTATAAGGGATTAAGGGCTATAGAAGAAATACTATTATACGGACTAGAGTCTTCACCGGGATCGTTAATAGGAAGAATCTGTAGGATGTGTAGCCCTTGATTCTGACACCAGGTAATTAAAGGGATTAGATCGAGGTATTCTCCTATCCCACAACTTTGTTGTGAATGCAAAGAGAATACAGGGACGCAGATCCCATGTTTTGGAAGAACACCTATTCTATCCCATGCTGTCTTTGAAGGAGAGTTATGAATAGCCGATACAGCATGAGAGAAAGGAGTATGCATAGGGGATTACAGGTGGTACATTCCTAACGCATGTAAGTCAGGCATACTTCCTGATTGTAACGCGCTAGCCCAAATATAGGCATGTTGAGAGAATAAACGCAGATAGCGAGCGAGTTTTTCTCCATTTAGGTAATTCATATTCAAGACATCCGTAAGGTATAACTGTTCTGAGACCTCTCCATATCCAAGGATGCCTTTTACATTTGATTGTGGAGACGCATTAACAGAAAGGGCAGCTTTAAAAATACGGTCTCTAAATGTATTTGGAGGAAGTTTACCTAAAATTGTCCCAACGACAATATCTCCATCCGCCCCATCTTCTTCAATTTGTACAGCAATTTGGTTCTCTTGAAAGCGAATGAGACAGGCGAAATTAGCATCTGGGGCAAAAGAAGAGCCCATTTCATTGCCGAGTTCTTCTAATAATTGTTCAAATTGGTTTTGCATGTAGGTCTCGTTTTATCAATAGGCGTTTATCAAAACTCTATGTATATGTCATTCCTTTTTTTGATGGGAAGCAACTGGCTTAACCTCTTAGTCAGGATGTTGGGCTGTATCGCCTCCGTCTCCTGTTTGTTGAAGTGGCGTCCCAGCAAAGTTAACACCCTGAAATGAAGACGTTGGGAAAGGTGGAGGTTTTGGAAAGTCTCCTGGTTTAGGGTAATCCTCATTCTCTGCGTTGATAGTATCTAAGGCGTTTAATACGGCACTTGCTAAATTTTGTCGTCTTTCAGCTGAGGAGATAATCCTCGAAGAGCAATCTTTAATGTTTTTGTAAAAGATCTGTAACACATTGTTTTTAATACCTAGATCTGATGGTCCGACTACAAACTCAACAGATTTAAGTACCTTCGTAGCAGATATAAATTTTTCTGCAACAAGAGAAAAAAAGGCTTTAATGAGTTGTAAGGGAGAGCATGAGGGAGGAAGCGAAGCGCCCTCTAATTTAGCTTGGGATTCCAATGTTTGAAAATCTTTTGCTAGAGCAGCTTTTGTTGAATTCAGCGCTTGAAAATCACACAATTTACTAAATATGATTTTTAATTTTGGTTTTTCGATAGAGGAAGCTTCGGCTTTTAGATCCGATGACATTCCATCGACTAAGAATTTCATTACTATAGGCATTTCTTCAGGGGAGTATCCTGCTAATAACCCCTCTAGGTTTTCCGCATCACCTTCTGTGTTGGTGACTTGATTGTATAGAGCACGTAATTGTGTTCCTGGGACATTTAATAGTTGAGCGGCTTGCAAGGAAGCTAATTTAACATTTAGTCCGCCCCTTAAGCCCTGAGCATTTTGTTGCGCGTTTTGTAATTTGGCACGAATTAGATTGTTTTGTTTCGGCCCGGCAGGGGTGCTTTGAATAAGGTAATCAAGAGCTTTTTGTTGTTGTAGGGGGTCGGGAAACCGATTTTCTACCTGTTTCTGTATATCTTCAGGGCTAGAGTCATCACCAATACTACTAGCTAGATCTTTTAAACTTTGAGAGGTTAGTTCAGGATCATCATGAGAGAACTTCTCAGCTAGATCTTCGCCAGCGCCTTTTTCTCCTGTTTCCTCGGTTTTCTTTTCTTCGCCTTTAGAAGTCTTTTCTGATCTTCTGGATGATAGGGTTTTAAAACTTTCTTCTTTTTTCTTTAATCGGGTAGCCGCTTGTGGATTGGAAACATCATCAGCGCCCTTGACCATGGACATTTCAGATGCTTCCTGAGAGCTAACGATTTCTTGCACATCTTGTGCTGCAGCGGCTGCTTGCGCCTGTGCAACGTTGACCTGACCTGATCCACCTAAGCCGGCGCTTCCTCCTGATGCGGACATAGCTCTCTCCTAAAGAATAAGAATAACAGACTAGAAGATCTGAATTCTTCCTAAAGGCTGGATGCGGATCTCGGGCAAGACTTCTTGATAGGAGATAACAGCGATGTCAGGGAACTCAGTTTCTATTAATTTCCTTACATATCGTCTGACGTCTATTGCTGTCAATAATACGGGAGCCTGCCCTCCAGGCGGGGTAGGCGTAATCGTATTTCTCATCGATTTCAGAATCAAATTAACAGAGTCAGGGTCTAACGCTAAGTAGGAACCTGCAGATGTCTGTTTAATCGCTCCACGGATCATTTCTTCGATCTCAGGGTCTAGCAAATAGACGGAAATAGCAGACTGACCTTGGGAGAACTTAAAGCTAATATAGAGTTTTAAGGAAGAACGCACGTACTCAGTCAATAAGACAGTATCTTTTTCTGTCTGAGCCCATTCACTTAAAGATTCCAAGATCGTTCGTAAATCTTTAATAGAAATCTGTTCTTGAACCAAACGTTTGAAGATTTCTGTAAGTTTTTGCAGAGGGATCAAACGTGTGACTTCTTTAACCAAATCAGGGAAAGAACGCTCCATAAATTCAATCATGGAACGGACTTCTTGGATGCCTAAGAACTCCTGAGAGCTTCTGTGGAAGAAGTAAGATAGGTGCAGGATAATGACTTCTAAAGGCGTCCAGTATTTAATCGCAGCCTTGTCTAGGATTTCTCTCGCATCTTCCTTCACCCAAACAGATGGGAGACCGGCAGCATTTTTATAAGTAATGAATGGTAGGTTGTAACGGGATAGGTTTTCCTCTATCTCATTAGTTAGTAGATGATTTTCAGGAATTTTTCCTCGAACATAAGGAACTTCATTGAGAAGAATCATGTAATCATTGTCTTCTAGGGCAGGAGAGTCTGTTCGAACGTGAATACCTGGATAACGAATACCAATATCTTGATACAAAGCCTGACGCATTTTAGGAATCATGTCATCGATAAAGCTTTGGCCTGACTTTGTTCTTTGCTGAATCTGCTTAGATAGCCCTTTTCCTAATTCTAAAATTACAGGAAGGGTGAGAGCATAATCGTCAGAGGCCTCTGCTGCAGAGGCACTGTCAGCAGCTCCTACTGTAGTAGAAGAAGAGGTAGTACCACCTTTTTTCCCAGATTTCTTTTTCGCTAAAAGAACTAATCCTAGGAATCCAAAACCTAAGGCCATCATGGCAAATGACCATAATGGGAATCCTTTGAAGAAACCAACTCCTAATGTGGCAGCGGAAGCAAGGAGTAGGGCTCGTGGTTCTTTGACTAACTGAGAAGAAATTTCCTTACCGAGGTTGGTATCTTTATCACTAGATACCCGTGTTGTTACGATACCGGCTGTTAAAGAGATCAAAAGGGAAGGAATCTGGGATACAAGGCCGTCTCCGATAGACAGCAATGTGTACACTTGCGCCGCTTGTGCTAGGTCCATGCCGTGCATGGAGACCCCGATAGTCAATCCACCCACGATGTTAATGAGGGAGATCACGATACCTGCGATGACGTCTCCTTTGATGAACTTCATCGCACCGTCCATGGCTCCATACAGCTCACTTTCTTTCTGGATCATGGCTCGTTTGTCTCTAGCCTGTGTAGCATCGATCATGCCGGCTCTCAAGTCAGCGTCAATAGCCATTTGTTTACCAGGCATGGCGTCCAATCGGAATCGGGCAGCGACCTCAGCAACCCTCTCAGCACCTTTTGTAACAACGATGAACTGAATAATCGTAATGATCAGGAAGATAATAAATCCGACAACGTAGTTTCCTCCTACCACAAAATCCCCGAAAGCCTGGATCACGTGCCCAGCATAGGCTTTCAAAAGAATCTGCCTAGATGAGGAAATGTTAATTCCTAACCGGAACATCGTTGTAATCAAGAGCAGAGAGGGGAATACAGACAACTGTAAAGCACTCGGAATGTACAATGCTACCATCAATAGGAACACAGAGACGGCTAAGTTGACAGTAATCATCAAGTCCACAATCGCAGGTGGAAGTGGCAGGATGATCATTAAGACAACGCCAATCATCCATAGTGCAAGAATAAGATCGCTGGATTTATTTATAACGTTTAAGGCTGCCTCTCCACCAAACGTTCTACTGACAAAGTTGAGTAGCTTGTTCATTACTGATTATCAGACCGGTTAAGATTTTTATTATCAGGGTTTTGCGCGTTGAGAGATGTAATGTAGAGAAGGATTTCCCCAACAGCTTCATACGTGGATTCCGGAATAAACTTCAACTCTTTTCCTTCATCCCAAAGTTGGTGTGCTAACGGAACGTTTCTCATGATAGGAATACTATATTTCTCTGCTTCTGCAAGGATTCTCTTCGCCCGCAGGTTAATCCCCATGGCAATAATCCAAGGGGCTTTATATTTCTCTGGCATGTATCCAATAGCAATAGCAATGTCCTTAGGATTGGATACAACAGTAGTTGCATGTTTGATTTGTGATGAGGGATCTTCATAGGCAATTTCTTGCGCTATTTGTTTACGGCGACCTTTAATTTCTGGGTTACCCTCTGTATCCTTGAATTCTTGTTTTACCTCAAACTTTTCCATTTTTAACTCTTTGGCAAAGTTATGACGTTGATAAACTAAGTCCAACACGGCCACAACGATAAAGAACATACCAATTGAGATAACCGCTCGATATAGAATCTCTTTGAAAATAGCAGCTGTGACAATGGGAGAGACGCCAGCTGTTTCAATGACCAAGGATACACGGTTTTTTAGAGTGATGTACAGGATAAGGGCTGCGCCGAAAATTTTAAAAATGGATTTAAGTAATTCAATTAGAGTTCTTAACTTGAATTTTTGCTTCAAGTTATCAATCGGGTTGAATTTTTTGATATCTGGTTTAAACACTTCTGTAGAGAAAGTAGGACCGACCACAAGGAAACCTACCAGAAGACCGACAATGGCAACAGCACCCAACAGAGGCAAAGAGGTTGTTAGAATGAGTAATAGGCAATTATGTAGATAGTATAGGGTAACCCTAGGATCATGGTGTGTCGGGGCTGTCTTTAAGACAGAGGCAAGAAATCCACCCAAGTTATTAGCAAAGTACGACGCTAAAGAAAAAAGAGTAAAAATCGCGACAATAAAAGTAATCGCGGAAGGGAAGTCTTGAGATTTTGCAACTTGCCCTTTTTTTCTTGCATCTCTTAGGCGTTTTGGGGTCGCCTTTTCTGTTTTTTCACCCATGGTCTAGCCAAAAATGACGCTGAAAGAACTTAATTTAGGAAGCTACCCGCAAGTTACCCCATAGAAGTGTTTTTCTCAACTTTTTAGCCTTAAGAATTCCCTAAATCTTTAGTTTTAAGTAGGAGGTTGTGTTTCCATTAAGTTTCGTGTATAACCTTTTCATAAATGAAGACCTTGTCTTAGTTTCCTTTTAAAATTAAAACTAATGGATTTATGGCACATACAGAATGTGGAATTGTAGGTTTACCCAATGTAGGTAAATCAGGATTGTTTAATGCCCTTACTGGAGCGCAGATCGCTTCGTGTAATTACCCTTTTTGTACAATTGACCCAAATGTCGGTATTGTTCCGGTCATAGACCCTAGGTTAGATGCTCTTGCCCGACTCAGTGAAAGCCGCAAGACAATTTATGCGGATATGAAGTTTGTGGATATAGCAGGTCTGGTTAAAGGAGCTGCAGAAGGTTCGGGATTAGGAAACCGTTTCCTTTCTCATATTCGAGAAACACATGCTATTGCTCATGTGGTCCGCTGTTTTGATGATGATGATATTACCCACGTATCTGGTCAGGTCAATCCTAAAGAGGATATTGCCGTTATCAATCTAGAATTGGTTTTAGCAGATTTTGCTTCAGCAACGAGCATCTACGGCAAGTTGGAGAAACAAGCAAAAGGGAAGAAGGATGCAGGAGCAGAGTTAGCTCTCATAGAGAAACTGCTCAAACATCTGGAGTGTGGACTTCCAGTGCGAACTCTTCAGCTTTCAAATGAAGAGCGGTTATTATTGAAGCCTTTCCACTTTCTAACAGGAAAGCCCATGTTGTACATTGCGAACATCGGGGAGGACTCCGTAGCTTCTATGGATAATCCATATGTTCAAGCCGTCCGAGAAGCAGCAAAACAAGAGAATGCCTTAGTTGTTCCCATTTGTGTGAAGTTAGAAGAAGAAATGCTCTCCCTGCCAGACGAAGAACGACAGGAGTTTTTAGCTAGCCTGGGATTACAGCAGTCTGGTTTGAATAGATTAGTCTCAGCAGCTTATCACGTTTTAGGATTGATTTCGTATTTTACTACTGGTCCGCAAGAAACTCGTGCGTGGACAATCCCTAACGGAGCGACTGCAGCAGAAGCAGCTGGGCAAATCCATACAGATATTCAAAAAGGTTTTATTCGTGCAGAAGTCACTACTTTAGATGATATGCTTGCCTACGGGGGCCGGGTTGGTGTTAGAGAGGCAGGTAAATTGCGAGCTGAGGGGCGTGATTATATTGTGCAGGACGGGGATATCATGTTATTCCTACATAATTAATATGCTTCACTTCTAAAGGAACCCCCATAGGGGGATATCCTTATTTAATTGCGCGAAAAAATCGCTGGGCGTCAGCGATGTCCTTTTTAATTGTGAGTTGAAGCTCCTCGTGAGAGGGGAATTGTTGTTCTTCTCGTAGAAATTGCTTAGGCACAATAGAAACGTATTCCCCATATAATTGAGGGGATGCGTTGAGTATGTGCGCTTCTAAACACACTTTGTCTCTTTGAAAAGTAGGAGCCGTTCCGAGATTCATAACGGCAGGATAGGTATGTCCCTGTGATAGGACTTCACAAACATAGACCCCAAGAGGAAGAAGGTTTTGTTGAGGAAAGATATTGAGCGTGGGTATGCCCCATGTTTTCCCTAGGCCAGCCCCTTTTTCTACCACACCTTCATATGTATAGTCATGGCCGAGGTACGCATTCGCTGTCTGTAGTTTGCCTTCATGTAAAAGTTCCCGAATTCTATGGCTAGAGACAATATCATCTCCCAAATGATAAGGGGGAATGGTAACTAGCTCTATAGATAAATCTTGTGCAATAGGTAACAACCGGGAGTAACCACATAAATCCTTGCCAATTCGTGAATCATATCCTAAGACAAGACGCCGAATATGAAGAGTTTCACATAAATGAGTTAAGAAAGAGCAGGCTGTTTCAGAGGCAATTTTTTTATCAAAGGGAAGAAGGATAATGGAATCTATTGCAAAGGCTGAGAGCAGGGCTAACTTTTGCTGGACCGTCGTAATTAAACACGGCGCCGACTGTGACAGATACTGTTGGGGGTGAGCGGGAAAGGTGATAACGGCTGATGTCCCCGGACACATAGCTACGTAGTTCAGTAGCTGACTATGCCCTAAATGACATCCATCAAAAAAACCAATAGTTATAGTATCTATCGGATGCGAGATAGCTTTCAGGCTAGATACTATTTCCATTAAAATCTCTAAGATAAGCAGAAATATCAAAATCAGGGAGATCTAGAAGATTTCCATCAATACACTGCTCAATAGAAAAATTTCCGCTTCGCAGACGACGTAATTGCTCTAAGTAAGCACCACAACCTAGCATATTACCTAATTCGTGAGCAATACTTCGAATGTACGTTCCTTTACTACATTGCACTACGAAATGTAGATGAGGGTAGGAATACTTGGTAATTTGCAAGTTTACTTGTACAGTTGCTTGCTTTCTCTCTATAGATAATCCCTTCCTGGCGTATTCATAAAGCTTTTTTCCCTGCACTTTCTTAGCAGAAAACATAGGGGGGACCTGTTGAATCTCACCTTGGAAATATTGCGCTGCTTCTAAAATTTCTTCGTAAGTAGGGATTTTCTTAGAACGCCCCACCACTTTCCCATCACAATCGTAAGAGTCTGTAGTCGTTCCTAGGTGAGCAATTGCTTCATATTCCTTATCTTCAAATAGCAGGACATCCGATAAACGAGTAAACTTCCTGCCAATCAGCATTACCATGACCCCTGTAGCAAAAGGATCTAATGTGCCTGCGTGACCAATTTTTTTGACGCCAATCTTTTTTACTAAGGCTCGAATTAAACTAAACGAAGTCCTGCCTTGAGGCTTGTCTACTAAGAGAATGCCTTCTTTAGGTTCTGTAACCAGTTCCATAAGTAGTTAAGAATAGTGATGTTAACTGTTTTTCCCATCTTGCTCGCGAATCTGCCAAAGCAAGCGCTCTATATGATCTTGAGGTGAAAAAATGTCTTCAAGATAAAAGTGCAGTTCAGGGAAATACTTGAGAAATACTCCCTGAGATGCCTGAACCGCAATATATCTAGAAGCAGACTTTAATGCTTCAAGTGTTTCTTTAGGTGTATTCTCATGAGGCATGACAGAAACATACACGCGAGCAGATTGCAGATCCTTGGAAAGAGAGACACGAGTCACGGTAATCCATCGATTAGAAATCTTAGGATGTTTGACATCCTTCAAGATCACGTTAGCTATTGCCTCTCTAAGCAAAGAATTTACTTTTTTTATACGTCTATTCTCATTCATAACATTCTAAAGTTTTTGTGGGTGGTAGATGATTTCATAACATTGGAGAATATCACCTACTTGTGCTTGCTGATATCCTTCAAGCAAGATACCGCACTCTAAGCCCTTCTTAACTTCTTTGACATCTTCTTTCACTCGTTTTAGAGAAGAGAGAGAGCCCTTCCATAAAACTTCTTTGTCTCGTACAACTCGAATTTTTTGGTTTCTTGTCATGACACCATCTGTGACTAAGCAACCATAAATTGTTCCTAACTGGGAAGAACGGAAAGTTTCTTTTATCTCCGCAGATCCCAGATGTTGCTCTTCAGCAATAGGATCTAAAAGCTCAGTCATCATTTCTTTGATGGAATCTACAGCGTGATAGATCACATCGAATAATTTGATACGTACACCTAAGCTCTTAATCAAAGGTTCTGCATGACTTTCTATTCCAGTATGGAATCCGACAATTGTTGCTTTTGATGCGGCTGCCAATCGAATATCGGATTCTGAAATCTCTCCAATACCAGTAGAGAGAATTTCCACATTAACCTTCTCAGATTTGATATTCAAAATGGAGTTGGCTAAGGCTTCTATAGAACCTTGAACGTCGGCTTTTACAAGCAGTTTTAATGTTTTCTTGTTTTGCAAGACAGAGTCAAAGTTAGGCCGTTTTTTCTGTAAAGCAAACCGCTGTTGTCCTGCAAGACGAGCACTAATAATGTCCTTAGCCGTCTTTTCATTTTTTACGACAATAAATGGATCGCCAGCTTTTGGAATACCGGACAATCCTGTGATCAAAACAGGGGTGGAAGGACCAGCCTGTTTCATCAGCTGATCGTGTTCATCATGCATGGTTTTTACTTTTCCATAGCAGTCATTGAACACTAAAGCTTCTCCGAGATGCAACGTTCCATTTTGTACGAGAACTGTTGCAACAGCACCTAGGCCTTTATGTAACTCCGATTCGATTACAATTCCACGAGCTCTAGCGTGTGGGTTAGCTTTGAGCTCTAAGACTTCCGCTTGTAAAGCTAACATTTCTAATAAATCTGCTAGCCCTTCGCCTGTTTTTGCAGAGGTATTAACTGTTGCTATTGGTCCTCCCCAAGCTTCTGGAAGAAGGTTAATTTCCGCTAATTGACGATATACAGGCTCCACATTGAAGTTGGGCTTATCACATTTGTTGATAGCAACAACAATGGTAATGTTGGCTGCCCGCGCATGCTCTACGGCTTCCAGAGTTTGCTCTTTGATACCCTCATCTCCAGCAACAACTAGGACCACGATATCGCAAACCTCAGCTCCTCTTGCTCGCATAGCAGAAAAAGCTTCGTGTCCTGGTGTATCTAAAATAGTAATATCCCCAACAGGAGTAGAACAACGGAACGCGCCCATATGTTGCGTAATAGCTCCGGCTTCTGCTGCTGCTATATTACTTTTTCTTAAAGCATCAATGAGTGTTGTTTTCCCATGGTCAACGTGTCCCATAAAGGCTACGATAGGAGACCGCATGGTCAACTGACTTGGGTCAGCTTCCTGAATTTCTTCTTTGACAGTATTTTCGACCAAACACAATCTATCTTTTTCAGAAGAGTCAATCTCTATTGTGCAACCGAATTCTAGACCAATAAACTGTACGACTGTTTCATTATCTAGAACATCATTAACAACGTAAGTCATACCATGGATGAAGAGTTTCTGAATTAATTCAGAAGCTTTCAACTTCATTTCCGCCGCTAAATCTTTAACCGTGATTGGCAAAGGTACCTTAATGTGGGAAGGACATTGAACAGTATGTTCTTCTTTGTACTTTTTCGTCTTCTGGATGCGTTTTTTCCGCCATTTATCTTCATCTGAGTTTTCATTTAACCCATAACGATCTCTTCCAGTGAACGCTTTAACGTTGTCATCAGATTTTTTAGAACGATCTCGAAAATCTGGCCACCCTGTTTTTTTATTATTACCGCCATCTTTACGATGTGCTGATTGAGGGGGACGATTATTGTTATTATTATTATACCCTTGTTGTGGTCTTTGATTATTTTGATCTGTTTGCTGTGAAGGACGCTTATTAGCAGGA
>CALGBW010000018.1 GCA_937884635.1 uncultured Chlamydiaceae bacterium | reverse complement strand
AGTGTGAGAAAGTTCCTTGCCGTGTCCTTAGAAACGCCCCATCGCTTTGCCCAGGATCCTATACTTTGAATTGATTGCCCTCTGCCACAATCATAGAGCTGATAACCTATATTTACCTTAGTGGCAGCGTGATTAACTGTTAGGAGTATATCTATCCACCATCTAAGTTTTACAGGATCGCTCCAGATCCAGTGATCTCTTATAGATCTATGTAACTTTATCCAGCCATCCATAAAACTCTGATCTGTGTGATTTACTTGGTTAAGCCTCTGAGGATCTCCAGCTCACTGTTCAGACCTCCATCCAGGAAACGCTGGAATAAGGCTCTGGCGTTGGATCTGTAGCCCCTGGCGATAAATAGCTCCAGCTTTGTATAATCAGCTGAGAAAAGGAAAAGGATAGCATCCTGGGATCCTTTCACATCACCATAGCCATACAGAGGCTTATCCAGGTAGGGGATAAATACGCTGCTTATGTTCTTGGTGTTGGTGATAGCTCGCTCTGCTTTCTGGTGTGCCCTGTTTGAAAAGCTATCTGGCAGACCGTTGTAGTAGCAAAAGAAACGCTTTACTCGGCTCCTTGCAGCCATACTCTCAAACAGGGGATAGCTGCCTGTTGAGGCTGTTGTGTCATACCTGGGTGTGCGCTTACTCATATTCTCTGGTAAGCGTTCCAGGCTGTAGTAGTCTGTTAGGATCATCGCTTGCCTCCTTTCTTGTGCCCATTGCTGCCAGTGTTCTGAGCCATATAAGTATTGGCATCCTCCTCAATCTCCTTGATAGTCTTGATTCTGTTTTGTTTCATCCAGTCCTCAATCTCCTTTCTGTCAAAGTACAAATGTCTGTCGTTAGGCTTGTAGTGAGGGATCTTCTTCTCACAGGTAGCCTTATAGATCGTACTTTTGCTCAGTCCTGTGAGGAAAGCACACTCATCAATAGTTAGTACAGTCTTAGCAGCGATAATGCTGTAACGCTCAATTCTGTTGAGCTGTTGAATGATTTTTTCTTCCATTTTGTTACCGTATTTATGTGATATTTAATGTGATCTATCTGTTTCACGGTGCAAAATTCCACAAAAAAATCCATAATAC
>CALGBW010000017.1 GCA_937884635.1 uncultured Chlamydiaceae bacterium | reverse complement strand
GTCTTCCTGTTACAAGAGTAACAAGGAAGACAACGGTATCTCCGTTTGTGGAGATGTTGGGAGTTAGATCAACATTTGCTTCCTTTACAGAGGAAGGAGACTATGCGAGGGCTTTTTCTGTGGAGCATCCGTTGTATGAGGTAGAGAGTCCGGTAGGAGTAAGAGGGAAGTTCCATACTTATAGAGGGTTGTCTTCAGAGTGGGAAGCAGAGTTAGCGTATAGACCTACGTTATATAGACAACGACCTCTTGTAACGACGAGATTACTAGCAAGTAATGGGACATGGTCAACGAAGGGTTCTCCGACAGCTCATCAAGCGGTATCGTATAGGTTGAGTCATAAAGCAAATTTATCAAAACACTTGTTGATGATAATGAACTATCAAGGGGTATTGTCAACAACAACATTCTGTAATTATCTACAAGCTGGTATGCAAGCGCAGTTCTAATCAACAAAAACATTGCATTCTGTAGGGGGTATCCAGTACTACACTTTCTATGATTCTCATTCCTTCTATAGCTAAATATAGAGGGTAGAATGGGGAATAGTCTTGTTTAGGCATTGATGATTAGAAAATTATTCTATTTTCTCGTTTTTGTATTTCCTTGTTTATTAGAGGTAAGAGGCTTCTCTCTAGTAGGAGAGGAGCGCTTTTGGAATCAGGATCCCTATTGTTTGGAAGGGATCTGTGCATACTATTCTTTATATCAAGATTCTCTGAGCGAACAAAGGTTATTGGGATTATTTCCTCAGCTCAATAAAAAAGATCTAATAGCTTTTACTAATAGCATTTTATCTTCTAAGGACCCAGGATACCTTTTCTCTGAAGAAGAAATGGCTATTATGAAGAAGCTCTCTTTACCTAGAGTACGATTGTCATGTTTATGGAATGGAGAGCCAGATTTAGCTCGTGAGCTTATTTTAGCGGAGTTTCCTGGAGATGAGACAAAAGCGCAATACTACACTACCTATTTAGATATCTTAGCTTTACGAGCTTATGTGGAGAGACTGAGATACTTAGATCAGTTGTCACAGCCTTCTCAAGAAGAATTTTATCGCTGTACGATAGAAGCTTTGAATAAGATTCTCTTTTATGAAGAGGGTATTCGTTATCCTTCTAAGAAAGAAATGTTTTCTGATTCGTTTTCTTTTCTGTCTTCTGTAACAGATAGCAAATTTGGGGTCTGTTTAGGTGTTGTTTCTTTGTATTTTTCTCTAGCACAACGACTGCAGGTTTCTTTAGAAGCTGTAACACCGCCCGGGCACATTTACTTACGTTGTTTCGATGGTAAGGTGAATATAGAAACAACGGCAGGAGGAAGACATATTCCCACAGAGCGCTACCAAGATAGTTTAGATACAGAACAATTGCGTGTGCGGGAGCCAAAGGAATTAATAGGCCTGACTTTCATGAACCAAGGATCCTTTGCTATGCAAAAAGGGCGTTATGCGGATGCCTGTCAAGCCTATGAGAAAGCGAGGCTTTTTTTAGGTGATCAAGAGTTATCAGATTTATTTGGAATGGCAAAAATTCTGAATGGAGATTCACGTGCTGGAAAGATTCTTCTGGAATCTTCTCCTCAATCTCAGGTAAAAGGGTCCCTTGCTTATGATTATTTACACGGTTATGTGCAAGATTCTGCTTTAATGGTTTTGTTTATGAACCCAGGATCTACTTATGCAGAGGTAATTGATTATGAGAAGAAATTACAGGGGATTATCAAGAGTAATCCGCGGTGTTGTGAATGCAGACTACGCTTAGCGTCTGTCTCCCTTTATTTAGGGAAAACAGCAGAGGGAGTTTCTCTTCTAGAAGAGTGTGCTGAGGCACTTCCTGATGATCTTGCTTTGCATATGAAATTATGTAAAATCCTCTGCGATCGCTATGATTATGTAAAGGCAGAGAAATATTTTAGACAGATAAAGAAACTTATCCAGATAAATGGAATTGATGAAGCTAAGAATCCTTCGTTTATGGCGTTGC
>CALGBW010000016.1 GCA_937884635.1 uncultured Chlamydiaceae bacterium | reverse complement strand
CTAATAAATCACATAGATGTTGCCTAGTGGTTTATCGGTTCCTTTCTTTAATTAATTCAAGTCGAGGGAGTTGAAAAATTCCCTCCTCATAGCGGATTAGCCAAGTGGTAAGGCAGCGGAATTTGACTCCGCCACTCATAGGTTCGAATCCTATATCCGCTGCCAAACATAGCGGGGTGATGCAGAGGTAGCAATCTAGGCTCATAACCTAGAAGTCGTAGGTTCAATTCCTACCCCCGCAACCAATATGGGCTATTAGCTTAGATAGTAAAGCACCAAACTTTTAATTTGGGGACGGTCGGGGCAGTACCGACATAGCTCACCACACTGCTGGTTCGAATCCAGCTCGTTGATCGAGGTTTGGTAAGTTCTAGAGATCATTTCAAACTGTCTGTATAAGTTTATATTAAGAATAGAATTTGTACGCTGCAGACTCTTTCTTAATAGTTTAAAATACAGAACACTTCTGAGTGTCAGCCAAAACTAGTTAGGGTAGATTCACACCCACTGAAATTGCGAATCAGATTACATCTGGTGTAGTGACAGATACTAGCGGAAAGTAGGTCGTGTTATATTATGTGGAATTCATAACTGTCCACCTTCTGGGCAACAGTGATAGTCTGATTATGGAGAGGTGTCCGAGTGGTTTAAGGAGCTAGTCTTGAAAATTAGTGACTCAGAAATGGGCCGTGGGTTCGAATCCCACTCTCTCCGCCACTGTCGGAGCAGGACGTAAAACGTGCAAGGGAAGACTTCCCTTTATAAGATCTATAGTCAGTAGAGCCGATAATGACTCTAGTGCGCACGAAACTGAGTATAGATCTATATGCCAGAGTGATGAAATTGGAAGACATGCTGGATTTAAGCTCCAGTGGTAGTTGCACCGTATGGGTTCGAGTCCCATCTCTGGCACCAAGTTTTGTTTGTCATCCTTTAAAACTATAAAAATGAAACGATGATATTTTTTGGTTGTAAAGCAAGACTTTTTTCAGAACAAAAGAAAAGGAAGTTTAGAATGCATTCGGGTTGGTAAACCTCACTACGGTGAAAGCTTCCATTAAGAGGTATGTTATGTTAGAAATTTTAGACAAAATTGATAGTATAGTTAGAGATTTGGATTATCACAACATTCCAAAAGATCATGAATTATATGGTGGTTTAACTTATAATGATCTAATCAAAATTGGAAAGTTTATACAAGCACAAGTTGATAACAATTATGATTATTTCTTAAATTATGTTGAAGGGGAGTAACTCAGTAGTAAGAGTGCGGAGCTTATACCTCTGTGGTCGTGAGTGCAATTCTCACCTCCCCCACCAATAGATTAAGATTTAGTATACGGAGTTTCTGCACTGATGAGTGATCTTTCAAGTATACAATTAATATGTGCCCTTAGCTCAATAGGTCAGAGCATAC
>CALGBW010000014.1 GCA_937884635.1 uncultured Chlamydiaceae bacterium | reverse complement strand
ATTGGGACTGAGACACGGCCCAAACTCCTACGGGAGGCAGCAGTGGGGAATATTGGACAATGGGGGAGACCCTGATCCAGCCATGCCGCGTGAGTGAAGACGGCCTTCGGGTTGTAAAGCTCTTTTAGGCGAGACGATAATGACGGTATCGCCAGAATAAGCACCGGCTAACTTCGTGCCAGCAGCCGCGGTAATACGAAGGGTGCAAGCGTTGTTCGGATTTACTGGGCGTAAAGCGTCCGTAGGTGGTTTGTTAAGTCAGGGGTGAAATCCCAGGGCCCAACCCTGGAACTGCCTTTGATACTGGCAAGCTGGAGCGCGATAGAGGAAGATGGAATATCTGGTGTAGGGGTGAAATCCGTAGATATCAGATAGAACACCAATGGCGAAGGCAGTCTTCTGGATCGTTGCTGACACTGAGGGACGAAAGCGTGGGTAGCAAACAGAATTAGATACTCTGGTAGTCCACGCCCTAAACGATGCCTGCTTGTTGTTGGTTTCCTTCGGGGAATCAGTGACGAAGCTAACGCGTTAAGCAGGTCGCCTGGGGACTACGATCGCAAGATTAAAACTTAAAGGAATTGACGGGGACCCGCACAAGCGGTGGAGTATGTTGTTTAATTCGATGCTACGCGAGAAACCTTACCGACCCTTGACATCTTGGTCGCGATTTCCAGAGATGGATTTCTTCAATTCGGTTGGACCAAAGACAGATGCTGCATGGCTGTCGTCAGCTCGTGTCGTGAGATGTTAGGTTAAGTCCTGCAACGAGCGCAACCCACGCCCTATGTTGCCAGCGGGTAATGCCGGGAACTCTTAGGGGACTGCCCGCGTCAAGCGGGAGGAAGGTGTGGATGACGTCAAGTCATCATGGTTCTTACGGGTCGGGCTACAAACGTACTACAATGGTGGCAACAATGGGTCGCAATGCTGCAAGGCAAAGCTAATCCTTAAAAGCCATCTCAGTTCGGATTGTCCTCTGCAACTCGAGGGCATGAAGCTGGAATCGCTAGTAATCGCTGATCAGAATGCAGCGGTGAATACGTTCCCGGGTCTTGTACACACCGCCTGTCAAACCATGAGAGTCGATTTCACCCAAAGTCGGTAGTTTAACGCAAGAGGACGCCGCCTACGGTGGAATTGGTGATTGGGGTTAAGTCATAACAAGGTAGCAGTACCGGAAGGTGCGGCTGGATCACCTCCTTTATAGAGAAAACCGTTTTCACGAAAACGGTCAACCCAAATGCGACTGTCTGAATATCTCTTTTTGATTTGTGATTCTGGTATCAGCAGAACTAATGGCTTGATTTCAGAATTTATCTGTTGGGTCAGTAGTTCAGTTGGTTAGAATGTCGCTCTGATACAGCGAAGGTCGAAGATTCGAGTTCTTCCTGACCCACCACGTTTTTTGATGAGGTTAGAATCAAAAATGATTTTTCATTTTTGATTCCAAATATTCCAGTGAATATCCAATGGAATCTGCTTTTTATAAGCAATCATTGTTAATCGGTTTTTATGTCGCAAGTTAAACGAAAGTTTAATTTGTTGTACATCGTAATCTCAAAAAATATCTTTCTAACGTTAAGGATAACCACGAAAGTGGTAATTCAATTAAAAAGATAGCAAGAATCAACTTAAATGCTTAAAAAACTCATTAAGTTATTTTTTGTGTTTGAAGACTTTCTCTTCAAGCATAAGATAAAAAGTAACAAAGGGTGTTTAGTGGATGCCTTGGCAATCAGAGGCGATGAAGGACGTGAAAGACTGCGATAAGCCCGGGTGAGGCGTCAATATCCTTTGACCCCGGGATTTCCGAATGGGGAAACCCAATCCTTTATGGATTATCATTAACTGAATACATAGGTTAATGAAGCAAACGCGGAGAAGTGAAACATCTCAGTACCCGCAGGAAAAGAAAGCAACAGCGATTCCCTTAGTAGTGGCGAGCGAACCGGGACCAGCCCAGTGGCCGAGATTTTAGTTAGCAAAATGTGATGGAAAGCACAACAATAATAGGTGATAGTCCTGTATGCGAAAACTAGAGACTTGGTCCGAGAGTAGAGCCGTACACGTCGAAATGCGGTTTGAACATGGGGGGACCTTCCTCCAAGGCTAAATACTCCTGATTGACCGATAGTGAACAAGTACCGTGAGGGAAAGGTGAAAAGAACCCCGAAGGGGGAGTGAAATAGACACTGAAACTGAATACCTACAAGCTGTCAGAGCCGGTTTTCCGGTGATGGCGTACCTTTTGTATAATGAGCCAACGAGTTATTATTGCATGCAAGCCTAAGCCGTTAGGTGTAAGCGAAGGGAAACCGAGTCTGAATAGGGCGTCTTGAGTATGCAGTAATAGACCCGAAGCGGGGTGATCTAGGTATGAGCAGGCTGAAAGCGGCGTAACAGTCGCTGGAGGGCCGAACCCACTAGTATGGCAACACTAGGGGATGACTTGTGTCTAGGGGTGAAAAGCCAATCGAACCCCGTTATAGCTGGTTCTCCGCGAAAACTATAGAGGTAGTGTCTTGCGTGTTCGTTGTTGGGGGTAAAGCACTGAAATGGCTAGGGGGAGTAAAATCTTACCAACCCATATCAAACTCTGAATACCAACAAATTATAGCGCAGGAAACAGTCCATCGGTGCTAAGGTCGGTGGACGAGAGGGCAACAGCCCAGACCGCCAACTAAGGTCCCCAAATAATGATTAAGTGGGAAAGTGAGTCGAGATTCCAAAACAACCAGGATGTTGGCTTGGAAGCAGCCATCGTTTAAAGAAAGCGTAATAGCTCACTGGTCTATTAGAGTTTCGGCAACGAAAATGTAACGGGGCTAAAATCATTTACCGAAGTTGCGGGTGGCACATTTTGTGTCGCGGTAGCGGAGCATTCTGTAAGCCTGTGAAGTGGAAGGTGTGAGCCACCATGGAGGTATCAGAAGCGCGAATGTTGGCATGAGTAGCAGCTAATCAAGGTGAGAAACCTTGACGCCGTAAGAGCAAGGGTTCCTATCCAATGTTAATCAGGGTAGGGTGAGTCGACCCCTAAGGCGAGGCCGAAAGGCGTAGTCGATGGGAAACAGGTTAATATTCCTGTACTTGGTGTTACTGCGAAGGGGGGACGGAGAAGGCTATGTTGGCCGGGCGACGGTTGTCCCGGTTTAAGCGTGTAGGCTGGTTTTCCAGGCAAATCCGGAAAATCAAGGCTGAGGCGTGATGACGAGGCACTACGGTGCTGAAGCAACAAATGCCCTGCTTCCAGGAAAAGCCTCTAAGCATCAGGTAACATCAAATCGTACCCCAAACCGACACAGGTGGTCAGGTAGAGAATACCAAGGCGCTTGAGAGAACTCGGGTGAAGGAACTAGGCAAAATGGTGCCGTAACTTCGGGAGAAGGCACGCTGATATGTAGGTGAAGTCCCTCGCGGATGGAGCTGAAATCAGTCGAAGATACCAGCTGGCTGCAACTGTTTATTAAAAACACAGCACTGTGCAAACACGAAAGTGGACGTATACGGTGTGACGCCTGCCCGGTGCCGGAAGGTTAATTGATGGGGTCAGCGCAAGCGAAGCTCTTGATCGAAGCCCCGGTAAACGGCGGCCGTAACTATAACGGTCCTAAGGTAGCGAAATTCCTTGTCGGGTAAGTTCCGACCTGCACGAATGGCGTAATGATGGCCAGGCTGTCTCCACCCGAGACTCAGTGAAATTGAACTCGCTGTGAAGATGCAGTGTACCCGCGGCAAGACGGAAAGACCCCGTGAACCTTTACTATAGCTTGACACTGAACATTGAGCCTTGATGTGTAGGATAGGTGGGAGGCTTTGAAGTGTGGACGCCAGTCTGCATGGAGCCGACCTTGAAATACCACCCTTTAATGTTTGATGTTCTAACGTTGACCCGTGATCCGGGTTGCGGACAGTGTCTGGTGGGTAGTTTGACTGGGGCGGTCTCCTCCTAAAGAGTAACGGAGGAGCACGAAGGTTGGCTAATCCTGGTCGGACATCAGGAGGTTAGTGCAATGGCATAAGCCAGCTTGACTGCGAGCGTGACGGCGCGAGCAGGTGCGAAAGCAGGTCATAGTGATCCGGTGGTTCTGAATGGAAGGGCCATCGCTCAACGGATAAAAGGTACTCCGGGGATAACAGGCTGATACCGCCCAAGAGTTCATATCGACGGCGGTGTTTGGCACCTCGATGTCGGCTCATCTCATCCTGGGGCTGTAGCCGGTCCCAAGGGTATGGCTGTTCGCCATTTAAAGCGGTACGTGAGCTGGGTTCAGAACGTCGTGAGACAGTTTGGTCCCT
>CALGBW010000013.1 GCA_937884635.1 uncultured Chlamydiaceae bacterium | reverse complement strand
GTGGCACGCGAGCTGGGTTCAGAACGTCGTGAGACAGTTCGGTCTCTATCTGTTGCGGGCGTAGGAAAATTGAGGGGTCCTGACTTTAGTACGAGAGGACCGAGTTGGACGAACCTCCGGTGTATCGGTTATGCTGCCAAGTGTACCGCCGAGTAGCCGCGTTCGGTTTGGATAAGCGCTGAAAGCATCTAAGCGCGAAGCCATCCCCAAGATAAGTTTTCCCTTGAGGGGCGTAGGAGACTACTACGTTGATAGGCTGCAGGTGTAAAGACAGTAATGTCAAAGCCGAGCAGTACTAATTACCCGAACGACTTTTTTGCAGCAATTCTTTATCTCATTTCCCGAATATGTCAACTCATACCGAGTGCGACGGATTGTGATGATCTAAAAGCATCACTCGCACGGCTTCGATATATTGAAGCATAGGTTCTTTTAGGTGGTTATAGCAGTGAGGTTCCACCTCTTCCCATTCCGAACAGAGAAGTTAAGCTCACTTACGCCGATGGTACTGCGGTTTTCCCGTGGGAGAGTAGGTAGCCGCCTCTTCAAGGTCAGATCGTAAGGTCTGACCTTTTTTTTGTGCCTAAACCCTTCCTTACCAGGAGGGGTTTTTGTCTTGGAGGGGGGGGGCAGCGCAACTTACAGGGGGAGCGAAGACGAAACGTTCGCTGCCCGACACGGAGTTCGATGCCGGATATTTTCGGGAGGGGGAAGACCGCCTTTTTAAAGCGGCGTTTTTGGGGAGGGCGTTATTTCTCCCGTTCTGCGAGGTATTCGTCGAGCGTGATCGGAGACGGGCGTTTGTGGCCGGGGCGAAGCTGAAGCTCACGGCCAAGACTTTCCTGGCCGCGGAGCGACGCATTCCAGGACTCGGGAACGGGGTGTTGCAGGGCATTCTATTTCAGGCGTGCATCTACCTTAAACGTAGGTTCGCCGCGCTGGATGAAGGGGTAGCCGAACGGCTTTTCGGGACATCGTTACGCTTCGTCCGAAAAATACCGCCATGTGCGCCACCGGCTGTGCAGGCCGCAATGCGGGCAGTAGAGTTTGTAAAGTCCTTTGCTGTACTTGCGCACGCGCAGGTTGCGCGTGTGGCATTGCGGGCAGCGCGAGGTGTTGAGCCGCTGCTCGTAATACTGGAAAATCACGAGGTTGAACAGGCTCAATAGGATGCAGGCGCATCCGACAGCCCCTGTGTCGCCGAGAAAGAGCGGGACGAGGCAGCCGATCAGGACGGAGATCATCACGACGAGACCGATGCCCTGTATCGCTTCGTTGGGGAGCTGGCGTATGCGCCACATCGGACGCGTAACGAGGATGCCCGCTACGGCAGGCAGGAAACTGATCGGGAGGAGCAGGAGATAGGCTTTCATGGGTGGGTATGTACGCCTGTCCCGCAGCGCATGGAATTAAGTTCGGATTCGGAAGGTGAAATAAAAAACGTGGGACACAACTCTGATTTGCTTTCTGAGGCTCTGGAATAACCTGGCAACCAAATACAGAATGAAGCCCACGTTGGAAACGTGAGCGTCAAACTTCATTCCTTGGTTGCTCTTTAAATTTTCCAGATTTTCAGAAAGCAAGGTTAAAGCTAACGCTTTTTATATGTGCGCGCCGCCGCTTTTCGTGCGGAACCGGCGCTTTTTTGTTGTATTACTGCAACTTTGTGTGTTATTTCATTGGCGGTTTCGTATTAGTTAACGCACAAATATACGGAAATAAGCGTAAAAGCGGAAAAAAACGGGTTGAATAAAATAACCGGTTTGTTTTTCAGGTCTGTGAATCCGCTCTGTTCGTGATTCTCCCATCGAGCGGAAAGGAGACAAGAAGAGGCGTCGCGCGAAAGAATCACTACCGATCCGTTGTCTTTTTCAGATGGGTGAATGCCGCGGGAAATGGTTCCGATAACACCTTTCGATTCGCAGCTACAGGGAGGTTTCGTTTTCCAAAGAATACCGTGCCGAAGGCGGTCATTTCTTGCTCGGCTGAAGCGGTGTCGCCTCCGATTATCCGCTCATAATCGGAACGGTTCCTTGATCACCGGGTAAGAGGCGATTTAAGTTCAGATTCTCGGTTTCACGGCAATGCGCAGGAGAAGCGAGATGCAATAGACGATCATGCCGTATGTCGGTGCGATTACGGTTACCCTCACTCCGCTGAAAAGTATCGCCAACTTGCTTTCGGATGATATGCCTGCGAGTTGACCCCTGCCGATAATCTCCGAAATGTCGTATAATCCGGTCATGAAATAGATCCAGCCCAGCATCAGTGCAGCCAAACCGGCTTCCTTTACCCAGCGGGGAGCTTTCCAAGCGGCAATGAGGAGGGCAATCAGGAACAGGGAAATGATGGTCATAAAACCGGCACCACCGGAGACGAATAGGT
>CALGBW010000012.1 GCA_937884635.1 uncultured Chlamydiaceae bacterium | reverse complement strand
GCGGAAAGGAAAACATTATGTATTTTGATCAGAAAGAATTCGGCGGCAGAGTAGCAGAGATCCGTAAGCTTCATGGACTGACTCAGGAAGAGCTAGCCCTCAAGCTCAACATCAGCGTGAACCATCTTGGTTACATTGAGAGAGGGCAGCATGGCCCTTCTATCGATCTTATCGTTGAGATCGCAGTCATGTTTAACGTATCCATGGATTACCTGGTCATGGGACAGAACCGTGAGCGCATTGAACAGCGTAAGAAACTCCTTGATGCCATCAAGGATCTGACTGAAATTGCAAAATACCTCTAAACCAATGCACAAGAGTGGGCTAAACCAATCTGCAGCATTGTAAAAAGATGAAAGCTTTTTTCTTAGAATTAATCATGCAAGGAGCGATAACTCCTTCGCATGAACCTTGAAAACTGAATATAACACAATGGAGATAATAGAGTCGAAATTGATTAATAATCAAATTTTGTAAACAAATATCAAAGTTTTTCCGTAATGAATGTAAAAATTCACTAATTGCGTTTGCGAAAGCAAACAGCAGGTGATTTAATCACTTTATATCTTTAAACTCTTCCGTAAAGGAAGAATAAAAGGTCAAGCTAATAAGAGCAAAGGGTGAATGCCTTGGCATCAAGAACCGATGAAGGACGTAAAAAGCTGCGAAAAGCTTCGGGTAGGCGCACATAGCCAGTGATCCGGAGATATCCGAATGGGGAAACCTAGCAGAGCAAACCTCTGTTACCGTATGGTGAATACATAGCCATACGGAGGGAACGTCGTGAACTGAAACATCTAAGTAGCGACAGGAAGAGAAAGAAAAGTCGATTTCCAAAGTAGCGGCGAGCGAAATGGAAGAAGGCCAAACCGAAATACTTAGGTAATTCGGGGTTGAGGACTGCAAACGTTATGTAAAAGCCTAGCACAATGGTATTGGGAAAGCCAGCCAGAGAGGGTGAAAGCCCCGTAAGCGAAAGGCAGATACAAACAGCAGGATCCAGAGTACTGCGAGACACGAGGAACCTTGCAGGAAGCAGGAGGGACCACCCTCCAAGCCTAAATACTACCTGGTGACCGATAGAGAAGAAGTACAGTGATGGAAAGGTGAAAAGGACCCCGGGAGGGGAGTGAAAGAGAACCTGAAACCCTATGTTTACAAGCAGTTGGA
>CALGBW010000011.1 GCA_937884635.1 uncultured Chlamydiaceae bacterium | reverse complement strand
TTTGTACACCTGCCCTACAGCACATGCAAGAACGTTTGGTTGAAGGAAGAAGTGCTTTGAATAGAGCTGCAGCAGTTACAGGCGTTATAGGAGTTGCTTGTACAGTAGGTCTTGGAACGGAATTGATGCTAGATTTCATTAGTAATGAGGATACTTCAGATAAAGCTGATCAGGAGAAAATTCTTGGTTTACAAATTATCGTGGTTGCTGTTGCTGCTACGGCGTTAGCTTTGATGACGCGAGTAAATTTGCGTAGAGCTCGTATTTGGGAAGAATAATATCGGCAAAAGTTAGTTGTTCTTGTTATAGATTAAAGATTTCTTGTTTCGAAATTAGCTCGGGGGGGGGGGCGCTGATAAGCACTCTATTTTTCGATGTAAGCAGTTTTTCTGAGAGAACAACTAGATGGGAATCGTTTTTGATTTTTAGGTGAATTAACGAATTTGAGAGAAGAAAAAGAAGATTTTTAAAGATTTTAAAAAATCCATTGTTAGACCGTAAAAATACATATTTTATCCAGGAGAGTACAATTCCGCCTCTTATTTCATAATGTGGTGAGTTTATGTTTCCTTGTTGCTCGTGCCCTTGTTTGGGAAGAGAGTCTGTTTATATGCAAATTCCAGAAACAGATAGTGATGAGGAGACGGATGCAGACCTTACGGAGGAAGCATTAGAGTATACAGAGGCCGCTTTCCGGGGAATTATTTATGAGGAAGAGTCTTTAGCTTTTACAAGCATGGGTTATGCCGTGTTGCGTGCTTGTAATTATGCACAATTATACATGATGGATCATCTGTCGCGTTCACGACGTGCTTTGGAAGCCTCCACGTCTGAAAATGGAGAAGAACTCTTTATAGGTCGCAATGTATTAGAAATGGAACTCTGGGCGGGTCAGGTCGCTGCAGAGGCTGGGGTGCTTATCATGAATAGCATCCCTTGCGTGCATAGAAACATGGTTCGTGCTTTATATTTTAGCGTACGGGCAGCCAATGTTATTCACAGTGCTATTGACTTAGGTTCGCAAATTTTTGATTTTGTACAAAATGGTATTTCCAATGGGAGGGATCAGCGTACACTGCACAATATGCTAGCTTTAACAGACGTGCTCAATCTCTCTACTGAAGCGGTCTATTTTTGTGCACCTGCCGTACGACGAGTTCATGAACGCTTATCAGAGGGAACAGTAGGTACTTATCTAACTACGGCATGTTCTTCCTTGCGTGGGGTTGGGCGTATAGTTCGAGGTGCTTTAGGTAGACTAGCTGCAGTTACTGGTGCTGTTGGTGTAGCATGTACAGCTGGTTTGGGTGCGGCATTGACGGTAGAATTTATTCAAGATAATCAGGATTCTTTAGAACAGAGAGCTATTTTGGGAGCACAGATCGCTGTCGCAGCTTTGGCGACAACAGCTTTAAGTTGGATGGTTTGTGCAAACCGCACTAGGGCTGATCACGAGACTTGATCAATAAGTTAAAGTTTCTTTGGATTTGTGTTCTTTTTTGGAATAGTTAGGTACAGAGGCCCGTGTCTACTTTTACGCAGGTATTTGCTTTATTTAGACCGGATTCCTGAACAGCTAAGGCAATATTATGTCGTGCCTGGGGAAAGATCTCTTCCAAAAGTTTAAGGGCATCTTCGGTTTTGTTGCGTAGGGAAATGACTGGACAACGGCAGGTAACTCGTGAGAATCCGCTTTCTTTGGCAAATTTTCTGATTAAGGATTCTTGAGTAAAGACCAGGGGTCTGAGAATGGTAATTCCGAAGTTCACCATATCTACAACAGGAAGCATTCCAGCAAATTCCGCTTTATGAAGTAAATTCATCAACGTGGTTTGTACTAAGTCATCGCGGTGATGACCAAAAGCTACTGCTGTTGCTCCTACATCTTTTGCCGCTTGGAAAAGTAGTCTGCGGCGTACGCGCGAGCAGGAGTAACATTCTGGAGTTTCTGGATCATAGGGCGAAGGGATAGAGGTGAATGGAATGTGTAAGTGGTCGCAAATAGAGGAAAGATAGGATAGACTAACCCCAGCTCCGCAAGAAAAACGCCCGCCGATGTGCACAGCATGTAAATCTAGTTTAGGAAACCCCCTTCCTGATATAGCATGCAGCATTAGTAATAGGGTGAGGCTATCTTTACCGCCACTGAGTGCGACGACAATTTTGGTGTGTTTGTCTAGCATCTGATATGTATACAGTGCTTTGCGAATGAGACTTTCTATTCGTTTCCCGGATTTTGTCCAGGGAGGGGTTGTGTGCAGTGTTAGCATAGCTTTTAGTTACAGGGGTTTGCCTATCATGGCGTGTAGGGACCATCTCTTTAGAGAAGGAGGTAAATCCAGGTCTGTTTTTCCTGAATGCAGAGACATTTTAAAGAAAGAGGTTATCAGAAACAACCGGAAAAAGAAGTGAGATGAGCTCTCTCAATACGTCTTTTGTCGGATAGGGGTGTATGGGAAAATCTTTATATTTTCTAAAAAAGGGTATTTTTCCATCATGCGAGGAGAAAAATCAAACTTAAGAGAAAAATGCACCCGCGATCTAGAGATGAGTACCTGTCTCTGTGTAAAGAGATTTCCGATTACGACTACCACTATTACGTGCTGGACCGACCTTTGATTTCGGATTACGAGTACGACCTGAAGTTACAGATGCTGATTCAGGTAGAGGCAGAGCATCCTGATTGGAAGGTGCCGTGGTCTCCTTCTCTGTGCTTAGGGGATCGCCCTTCTGGGACCTTTCCTGTTATTTCTCATTCTCGGCCCATGTTATCGATAGCGAATGCCTATTCTATTGGGGAATTAAAAGAATTTTTTTCTCGAATTGAAAAGTCACTAGGTTATTTTCCAACCTATTCTCTGGAGTTGAAGGTAGATGGTATTGCAGTGGCTATCCGTTATGAGAACAGAGAGTTTGTTCAAGCCCTGAGCCGTGGCAATGGGGTAGAAGGTGAGGACATCACAGTCAATATAGCTACAATACGTTCTCTACCGAAGCAGCTGCCTTCAGATGCACCTGATTTCTTAGAAGTTAGGGGTGAGGTTTTCTTTACCTTTTCTCAATTCCAAGCCATTAATCGTTTGCAAAGAGACAAGCAAAAACCCGAGTTTGCTAATCCTAGGAATGCTGCTGGCGGGACATTGAAATTGTTGTCTTCCAGGGTTGTGGCTTCTAGGGGATTGAAGGTTTCGATTTATGGGGTGGATGTTGGAGCAGGCTCTCATTACGAGAGCTTGCGGAAAGCAATGGATTGGGGATTTCCTGTTATGGGGCAACCTCAACGTTGCCATAGTGTTGATGAGGTAATTGCAGTTTTAGATGAGATTGAGCGTAAACGTGACAGCTTGCCCATGGCGATAGATGGTGTTGTGATCAAAGTCGACGATCTCCGTGATCAACAAAAATTAGGGATGACGGCCAAGCATTATCGTTGGGCTTTGGCTTATAAATATGCTCCAGAGCGAGGTGAGACTGTTTTAGAGGATATTATAGTGCAGGTAGGAAGAACTGGAGTCTTAACTCCTGTAGCAAAGTTAAAACCTGTCTTTCTATCCGGTAGTATGATTGCTCGAGCCTCTTTGTATAATGAGGAGGAGATTGAGCGTAAGGATATTCGGATTGGGGATACAGTATACATAGAAAAAGGGGGGGAGGTCATCCCCAAGGTTATTGGAGTATGTTTGCAAAAACGTCCCGAAGGGACGCACCCTTGGCATATGCCGGAATACTGTCCTGTATGTGGTACAAAGGTAGAGCGATCCCAGAATCGTGTGTCGGTTCGTTGTACGAATCCAGATTGTGCTGCCGGTCTTGTAGAAAGGATGCGTTTTTTTGCCAGCGAGAACGCGTTAAATATAGAATTTCTAGGTGATGCTGTGATTAATAAGCTCTTTGACTTGGGGTTTATTCAGACATGCTCAGACATTTTAGACTTAAAAGAAGAACAGTTGTACCAGTTGCCAGGTTTTAAGACGCGGTCTGTGGAAAAGCTCTTAAATAGTATCCAAAAGGCAAAACACACGTCTTTAGAACAATTTATCGTTGCCTTAGGGATCCCTTTTGTTGGAGTTGGCGCCGCCTCTGTTTTAGCTAGTCATTTTAAGACGCTCGATAACCTTATGCAGGCTCCATTATCAGAATTGCTTTCTTTAGACGGGATAGGGGAGAAAATGGCCTCTTCTATTGCAAATTACTTTCAGCAAGAGTCTAACCGCAAAGAAATCGAACGTATGTTTTCTTTGGGAGTTTCAATCCGGGAATATAAGCAGGGGTCCTCTTCCTTGGAAGGAAAATCGTTTGTAGTAACGGGCACCCTACCTTCTCTATCTCGAACAGATGTAGAGACCATGATTCGTCATTGCGGAGGTAAGGTAGGGTCTTCGGTATCGAAAAATACGAATTTCCTCATTTTAGGTGAGAATCCGGGATCTAAGTTTGAAAAAGCTCAAAAACTTGGTATTCCTATCCTTAATGAAGAAGAATTCTTAACCTTAGTTCAAGTTAAGAATTCTTAATAATTTAAGCTGATGGATCAATTATAATTTTCTGTATATGTTTTATATAAAGGAAAATAGGAGTACAATATCTCATTGATTAAATAAATTATTTTATATTTCTATGAGTAACCCAGTTGTTCACTCCTTAGGGGATGCATATACCAAGAAGATGTTTGCTACGGATATTTCCTTGGGGGAGCCTACACCTCTTAGCCAGGAGGCAAGGAGCGTTCAAGCTCCGTTAGCAACGCAACGCTCCTTAATGGAAGTTCTTGAGCAGGAGCTCACCTCTATGGAGAGTAAGGAGCTTTCTAAGCTGCGGTTATATAAGGTGGCATTGGTCATTCTCACAGTCATTGGGTTGGCAATTTTCTTTGCTTTTCCTGTGAGTTTGTTTTTTGGGGTCCCTCTGTGGATTCCTGTTGTGATTTCTTTATCTTCAGCACTTCTTTTATCAACGGCGTCTCATAAGCTGCGTTCACGCTGTAAGCAGATTCAGCAGCGGTATCGTTCTCTGCAAATTTACCATACACACCTATCTAAACATAAGCTGGGTGTGGGGGACTCTGCTTTATCGAAGTATGCGATTACGATAGAGAATAATAAGAAGACCCGTTTATTGAACCAATTACGTGCAAAAGACTCCCAAAATGGAGATGGGGGACGAGCATTATCTCAGCATTTAGATTTGGCGGGAGATTTCGTACTTAAATACCAATGTGAAGCTTTATTTGGTATAGACCCTGTAGATGATCATGTTTGGCAACAGTGCATGACATCTGTGAATCAGGCTAAGGCGGGATTATTTTCTGGTAACCTCGCATCTGCAGCCTTGAAAGAAGCCTCTAAGCAGGCTTTAAGTAGTTCCGGCGTGGATGTTGCTTCTCTCTTGCCTGAAGACGGTATAATGGAGGTTGCTGAGTCGTTAACTCGTTTGTGTGCTTATGGACGTAGAGTGGCTTTGGAAGCCCAGGCTGCGATTGAAGCGTACAACACTAGTTTTCTGAATAGCCCTTCGTTTGCTGCCTGGGGGCAGGAGTTATCCCCAGCGACACAATTGTATTTGAAACAAGGTAAGGCAACACTAGATACTTCGATTGGGATGTTGGATAAACTCCAGATAGCCCTTCGTAATGTACATGCAGCGGGATGGCTATCTCTCTTTGAACAATGGGGAGAACAAGTCTTAGCCTTTCATGGAAATTCCGAAGAGGAGTTGCATAAGCGGTTTGCCTCTATTGAAAAAATGGCTCACAAATTATGTATTCATGATGGGGCTACACCAGAGAATCAACAGTTAATAAGAACATTATGCGTTCAAGTTAAACACGGTATATATCAGCGGTGTTTAGACCGATTGCGTGAAGATCTCTCATCTGTAAACACGAAAGATATATATTCTGGTTTAATTGAACAGAAAAAAGCTTATTTTAAACAAGATCTGATGGCGATTAGTGATGCCATACGAGCAAGCCTAGGAGCTCAGGAGCCAGGATTAAGTGTTGTAGCCAATGCTGAGAAACAACTAGCTCATTGTTTATTAAGCTTTGGTGAACCCGGTATTGTTTCTGATAATATTCGTTTAGCCTTGCAGCTAGGGCGTCATGCTCGTGTTGATATAGAGAATGTCATTAGTAAAAAACCAGAAAGTCTCCACATTCAACTACGCACTTCAATTGAGCAGTCCCTTGCTTCCTTGAATACAGATACATGGGGAGCTACTTCTGATAAGGATGTGGCTTGCATTTTAGATAGGAAAACACATCTTACAGAGTCGTTACTGTCTGCAAAACAACGATTAGCCGATTGGCAACAACGTTTCTTATCTTTTCAACAGAACAAATTGTCTTCTGTTCTTCTTGAGGACTTTATCAAAGGAAATGCGTATATAGAAGAGACAAAAAGTAAGGTAGATGTTTCTAATATACATGGGTATTTAGAGAGAATGAAAGGGATGTTAGAGTCCCTCTTTTCGAAGTCTAAGTCAGAGTCTTTAGTTGTTGTTCCATCCCGTGAAGAAATAGATTCTTGGCAGAAGGAGTATCAGGGATTCTTACGAGAGATTCAGGAGATATCCAAAGACATACAGAAAACAACTCGTAAAGTGAATAACGAAGGGATGAGCAATGCAGAGTTGTTTAAGCAGGCTTTGTTAAATCGGAAGTCTACTTTAGAAGAGAAAACGGCAGCTAAGAAAAAAGAGTTACAAGCAGCTGCCTTAGAAATAAGGAAAGCGCATGCGGAGGCTTTACAAGAAACGCAGTTGAGTGAGATTTCGATATGCGTGGAACAGCTTGAAACGATTCTTGCTGCTGCGAAACATGTAGAGGCTTTTCAGCAAACTCAAGATATACAAGCCCAGAGTGCAAGAAAGGCTATAGAGCCCTTATTACAAGCTATAAGTGGCCTGTCCCCAGATAAACTGGAGAATTTACAACAGCAATGCGCTGCTTATGGGGTGCAGGAACTGAACCCTCAGGGGGCTGCAGTCTCTTCCCATGGAAAAGCAGTTGAGGAAGCTGTTGACGCTCTTGTGCATGCACAAAAGAAATGCATAGATGCTTTCTCTATTAAGAAACTCAATTTGAAAAAGTTGCTGACGCAATTACAAAAAGGTCTCACAAAAACACGAATAGCGCAAGCTATAGTGATAGGGCTTGTGTCTTTAGCTTTTTCTCTCCTCGGTCTTACTATGTTGGCTACGCAAATTAGCTGGTTGCCCATTGTGGGGTGTGCTTTATCCCTACTCTTGCAGTTAGCTCCGTGGCTGATGTCTCGTTATGTAGAGAAAAAAGAACAGCGTTTAGACGAGACGTCTTTAGCTGATAAGATGCTTTCTTCTACGCAGCTTCCTGCTTCTGATTTTGGTAATCAGGATATGGGACGTTTACAACAGCTCCAGCAGGTATTAGACCTTGAAGGTGGGGAGAGGCTAGGCGCCTGTTTAATCATGAAAGATGTTCGGGGAGCACCTACTATTAAGTCAGAAAAGACAGAGTTTGAGCGTACGATAGCAGAATTGAAAAAAGATGCTAAAGTCCTCAATAAGAAGTGGCAGAAGATGCGTCCTAACGCAGAATCCATTTCAGTGGGAACACCTTCTGTTTCCCATTTGAAAAAAACCCTACAAGCCGCATCGCGGGCGGAGGATCAGCTCGTTGCAGAGATTGCTTCAATTGAAGCGCAGGAAGACGTCATTGCTAATGCTCGGTTGAATTATATCGGCGAGGTGTCTCGTTTTGATCGCGAACAAGCCCATTTGGCACATTTGAAACAGTCGGTGCAAGAGCAATCTGCCTCTGTAGAGGGATTGCAGAAGGAAGTGCATGTTCATCAACATATGATCAGCGTACTACAGGAATTGGTCAAACATCCTTTATTTGAGGATGGGGAGCTTGCTAATGCAAAGAATTTTGTTGAGAAGCTGCTCGCTCAAATGCAAAAGGTTTCATTAGAAGGGGATACACGATCTCTGTACCCAATATTGAATGAGTGTGCTGAGCAAGGATTTTTAGAAGAAGTACTACGCACATTAGAGTTAGAGTCATGTGTTGGCAATGTGGAACAACAACGTCGTCAAGAGCAAACTCGTATTTTCTATGCTGCAGATTATCAGAAAGGAGCAGCTCAGAAAGAAGCCTCTATTAACGCGTATGAAGAGTTATTGAAGTATTTAGGATTAGAATCGTTACTTCCATTCGTGCGATTCTCCTGTGAAGATAAACCATCCGGTGCCGTAGCGAAGATGCAAGCTCTTCTTGCATCACTACAAGATATGCAGCAGAAGCTGCAAAAAGGGCAGAGACCCAGTTCTCAGGAATATAGGAAAGTAGCTCAATTTTTAGCTGAGTATCAACAGATACAAGCACCGTTGTACCCCTTAGCTTGTTGTTTGAAGGAGAACTTTGAAGGGACTGCATGTGGCTCGTTGATGAAGGAGCTGGGTAAAGTTACCCAAATTGTACATGCGAATTTCACAAACGAACATAAAGTTTTATGCAAAGAGCTTTTATGTGTAGCGGATAAGTGGTGTGATGAATTAGTCGCAGAGGGGAATAACCAAAACTTGATAGCCGCCCTTAAAGAATCTTGCCAAGGCTCTAGTCCAGCAGTCTCTAAAGAATTGAAAGAGAAACTCCAACAATTACCTCAGCCGGTTCTGTCATTCATGATTAAGGAGTGTAATATAACTATTTTATTGGCTGTTCAGAAGTTGCAGGCTTACCAGGACCGTGTGAAAAGGGTGCAAATTGTGCAAGATATGGTAAACCAAAAGGCTGTATTATTTGAGAACAATCGCCAAGCTTGGGAAGAAGAAAATCAAAAACTCTCATCCCTCATGACAGAGCTACAAACGAAGAAAGCTATTCTACAAAAAAGTCTGCAAGAATTACTAGACAGGGATTAATCCGAGGCTTGTTTTGACAGTTGCTCTGTAGCAAAAATACGTAGCAGATACGAGATCAGTTCGTGCAGCTTAAAGTTGTGAGTGCGATACCCGATGTATCTATCAGGACGAATGATAAAGAGGGCATCCGGATTAGCATGGTAGAGCTTGCTTGCTACAGGGTCTTCAACAACAGCTACATTTACCCAATCGCCATATTCTTCCAGCAACGCTTGCTGTAGATCGGCTCTTTCCCGGAAGAAAAGAATTAAGTGTTTGGCGCTTTCTAAGTGATCCAAAAGGAAAGATCCGTCTTCTAACTGTACGTCTATAGCACGAGAGCCTGGTCTAGGACCGAGGATCTCCTTGTCTTGTGATGACATGCGAATAATTTCGCTATGTTCATACTTCAATGCACGGTGCGGAGGATAAAACAATTCACCTTCAGCCGCCTCCAACTGACGGAACCGTTTTAGGTAATAATAAATAAACCCTGGACGATACAAACCAGCAAGGAAAGATCGCTGAGGCAGCCTTTCTCCACGTTCTTTGAAATGAGGGAGAATTTCACGGTGGACGTTCTCTTTTGCTAGAATTAAATATTTAGACGCTGCTTTTTTTACTACAGGAATCAGCTTCCAAGCTAAGTTAAAGGCAGCATGAATATTATTATTTACTCCCGTTAAGTAGGACAAGGATTGGTTATTTGCAGCGCTACCAACAAACAAAACATGATTATGATGAGAGGGGTATTGGTAGCACGTGGTCTTAATTGATTCATAGTTATCAGCTAAAGACAAACCATAATTATATAGTAATTTATGACGAGTCTTAGAAGAAATAGGGGCGGAAGCATCAGCAACATAAAGCTGTTTCGTTCCCTTTTGAGGATTATAAAAAACAAAGTTAACAAGGTTTTTTATTCCTGGAAGAAGGTGTAAATGATCTTTTTCAAATAATTCCCCTTCATCGCAGGAAGTAAAAGAGGACTCTTTGACATATTTTTTTATCTTTAAATTTAATTCCTTGAAAAAAATTTTCTATACTTT
>CALGBW010000010.1 GCA_937884635.1 uncultured Chlamydiaceae bacterium | reverse complement strand
GGGGGGGTACAATTTGAGCTTAATACGCTCACTCTTTAGCTTTTCTACAGCTTTCTTTGGAATTTATAATTCAAAAAAGGAACAAGAACAACAACAACAGGTGGCGATAGCACAGCAGGTAGAGAATGTGGCAGGGCCGATTTTATCTACCCCACTTGTTCCAGATACCATAGAGATGGAAAGTGAGGTTGTGTGTGGGATGCGTATTATTAAAGGTTCTTCTAAAGAGCCTACTATTATCATGAACTCACCCCAACAGGGCGTGCTTCAGATACGCTTTTTAGGCCCTGCAAGTAGTTCTTCACCAGACCATCATAACAATCCAGAGAGAAAAGGGCCCTTCTGGCTCTTGAGTTATGGAAATCTCCATATGAACAATGATATGACCATGTCGATTATGGATTTCTCTTATCCCGTAGGGCCATCAGAGCCAGTCGTTCGTAAAAACCATATTTTACAACCACCACCACCTAAACCTCCTACACCACCACCAGAACCTGTTCAAGAGAAACCTAAACTATCTGGAACACCTGGGGGATGGGTCCCTCCATCTAAAGCACGTAAACTTAAGACACAAAAGAAAAAAAGGAAAAGATAAATAGGATGTCTTTGGTTGTCGCGTAACTTTAAAGGATGAAGAAGGGATTTTTTGAATATATTGTTGTCTACAATTCCTATTACCTGAAAAGGGAGAGAGGCGTTTGAGTGTAGTCCGCTCATTGTTTAAGTTATCTATGGCTGTAGTAGAGCATTTTAAGCTTGGAGGGATGCCAAATCAGCAACCATAGGGTGTTCGTATACATAAGTTAGCGCGGGCTATTTTTCTTCAGTCGTGCAAACGAGTAATTATATAGAACTAGCTTACAGGTCTCATTAGGGAAATGGAGACATTGTATGTAAAGCACAGATAATTAGAACCATTCCGCCTTCTCCTGAATCGGTAGTTGTTATCATGTCAGATCAGCCTGGTGTCCTGCAAATTCGTATAGCAGAACCAGGTAATTCTTCTTCAAATAATCGCAGCAATTTAGGTGGAAACACTTTTCATTTATTAAGTTATGGAAATTTGTATTTGGATAGTAGTTTTAATATGGAGACTATGGAGTATCAGTATCCCGTAGAAGAGTCTAAAAACAACAAATCTAGTCAAGTACACAAATCGCAATCTAAAAAATAGGGACCTTTACTCTTTATGGCTCTCAACGCTAGAGCTTGCGTCTAAACAGTAACTATGTTACCTTCTGTGTTTCTTTTGGGGTATTAGCTCAGTTGGTAGAGCGCAACAATGGCATTGTTGAGGTCAGCGGTTCGACCCCGCTATGCTCCATTTCTTCTGGGGTTTTCTTTTTAAGATAAAGAAACCTTTTTCTTTCAGGGTTTGTAAAGCGCCCTTTTTCTGTATCATTTTCTTACAAACATAAAAACTTGAAGCAAGTCCTTTAGACGAACTGCTTAGGGATTCCGCGTGTACGTTTAGAAATTTCATGAGTTTAGTTGTGAGAGTATGTCAAAAATCATAGATCAGCTAGCTTCATTTTCTAGGTGACTGTTACAATAGTCTTCTCTGGATCAATGGATCCATTGAAGGATATGGTTTTTATGGGTTTGTTTGACAATGTACCGAGCTTTTCCCCTGACGCTATTCTAGGATTACAGCAATCTTTTTTAGAAGATGAACGTCCAAATAAAATAAATCTAATTATAGGAACATATACGCACCACAGTAAGAAGTATGGTGGGTTATCCTGCGTCAAGAAAGCCCAAGCAATTATGCTTGAAGATGAACAAAATAAAAGTTATCTCCCAATACGGGGGGATCGTAACTTTATAGAAGAGATGGGTAGATTGATCTTCAATGAGGAGCATCTACCAAATGTAGGTGGAGTACAAGCGTTAGGTGGAACTGGAGCGTTACATTTGAGCGCGTTGTTATTTGCAGCGACAGAATTATCAGGGGTTGTTTATATCCCAGAGCAAACATGGGGGAACCATGTAAGGATTTTTTCTCAGCAAGGTTTACAAGTCCTGCGTTATTCCTACTATAATGCTAAAACGAAAAATATCGATTTTGACAAACTCATTGAAACTATAAAAGGGGCTCCTAGACAGTCCTTAGTATTACTACAGTGTTGTTGTCATAACCCCACGGGTGTAGATCTTTCCGAAGCAATGTGGCGAGAGCTTGCTAGGGTGATGGTAGAAAAAGAGCTCATCCCTTGTTTTGATGCTGCGTATTTGGGGTTTGGAAACGGGATAGACATAGACAAGCAGCCCATCCATATTTGTATTCAAGAAGGGTTAACAATTTTTGTTGCAGCTTGTGCAAGTAAGAACTTTTCATTGTATGGATCTCGAGTTGGCTATTTTTCTGTTTATAGTTCTTCTCAAAAAGAACGGTCCGCTATCATAAGTTTTTTAGAAGAGAAAATTAGAGGCGAATACTCATCCCCTCCACGTACAGGGGCTCTTGTTGTTGCAACGATTTTAGGGAATCCTTATCTGAAAGAGGAGTGGTCAACGGAGTTAGGCGCTATTCGTGAGAAGTTACATTCTTTACGTATGAAGTTTGTACAAACGATGCGGGGGTTTGCAGGGCATACCTTTGATTTTATCAGTACACAAAAAGGCTTTTTCGGTTATCCAGGTTTTTCAGAACAACAAGTAGAATTTTTAAAAGACTCCTTGGGTGTGTATACAACTGCGGGGGGCCGTTTTAATCTAAATGGTATCACTGAGAAGAATATAGAGTATATCGCAGAAAGTTTTGTAAAAGCTTATGAGTTATCTTAGATCCCGAAAAAGATCGCAGATTTACACATATCTTGTGGTTTTTGGCTGTATTGTATTGTGTTGGAGCATGCCGAAAGCCACATCCACAGCTATACAAAAGTTTTTTGTAAGCGTCCATTCTCGGTTTTTAGTCCTTCCTAAGGGGCGCTTTGATAACAGAGAACAGGATCATACAGAAATTTTATCGCTTCGTGAACGAGTTGCTGTTTTAGAAGAACAAGTGAAGGCTTATGAAGCGATACATCACACACCACCTCTTTTCTCTCAGTTGTTATCTCCGTATTTTCAAAAGCTGACCATCGGTAGGGTTATTTACCGAGATCCTGCTTACTGGGGAAGCTCTTGTTGGGTAAACGTAGGAAAAAACCAAGGAATTAGAAAAAACTCTCCTGTTTTACAAGGGAAATTTTTAATTGGTTTAATCGATTACGTAGGGGAAAATCAATCCCGTATTCGTCTTATTACAGATATTGGTATGAGCCCTTCTGTTGTAGGGGTGCGTGGCGGTGTGCATGCTTGGTTAGCAAAAGAACAAATTCGTTCATTAGTAACAAAAATTGATGCTCTTTCTAACTCTTACTTACAAGAGAAGCAAACAGCTTTATCTCAGTTGCAAGAGTTGTTT
Source organism: uncultured Chlamydiaceae bacterium (assembly GCA_937884635.1). Classification (GTDB taxonomy): domain Bacteria; phylum Chlamydiota; class Chlamydiia; order Chlamydiales; family Chlamydiaceae; genus Chlamydia. The sequence continues at coordinate 20,258 of CALGBW010000010.1, read as the reverse complement.
TTCTGTATACAGGTTGATGAGAAGAATGCTTTTTTATCACGGGGTGTCTTGTCCGGTAGAGGGGGGCCTTTGTGGAAACCAAATGCTTTAACCCTATATGGAGAGGGGTTCTCTCTTGTGAAAGGAAAAACCTTGCGTCCTGGTGATATTCTTGTAACCACAGGTTTAGACGGTGTGTTCCCTCCTGGTTTGTTAGTTGCAGAGGTAACGAAGGTGGAACTACCTCCTGAAGGAGCCTGTGCATTTAAATTAGAGGCACAATCTTTTCTCTGTGATGAATCCCAAGTAGCTTTCTTGATTCTCCCTCCTATGGAATTCAATCCAAATGACCGACCGGATATTTTTGGTCTGCTTTGGGATGAATAGGAAGAAAGCCAGAGTGCTCGCCTAAACCCCGAATAAATACAAAACCCATTTCTACAGGTGCTGACAGCGAGAATTGTTTTAGGAAGTTTTGTGCTGCCTGTAAATAAATACTCGCTTGGTAATCTGAGTGCTGTTGTTCCACGTAGTGTTGCATGCGCGTTTGCGTATAGGCCTCAGGAGAGCTGCCCAGAAAGGAGGTTTTCCAGTCGATGATGTAATAACGATGATTATGTTCGAGAAATAGGTCGATCACTCCCTGCCATAGTTGCTCCCCGTCTAATAAAAGAAATTTTTCTTCTGAAAAGATTCGTGATGGCGATACGTCTTTTAAAGCAAAGGTGTCGGCTGCAAAGGTAAGAGGTACGGAAAAAGCCCGAGACAGCATCTCCGCGATCTGTTGCTCATATCCTTCCAGATGCGTGGATCTTGTTAGAGTTGTTACCTTAGTAAGAATTTGATCCATAGATATAGAGAACTGAGGGGCTATATACTCTAAGATTTTATGTATGATGATACCAGTTTCCTGACCGCACGGAATGTCATTGTCAGCAGGTTTTCCTGGGGATTCTTCCCAAATTTCAGGGTTTAATAGGTGTTTGATAGAGGAAAAAGAAAAAATTGGTCGTACAGGAGTGGGAGTAATGGAAAAGGAAAGAGGTTGCTGCAGTAACGGGTCTAATGATACTGGCGAGGTTGGTGGTGTATCAGAGAAGGAGTATAAATCAGGGCGTTGTTCAACAAGATCTTGAATAGCGGGGATTGGGTTAGCCTTTTCTGAGGGAGATAGAGAAGGGTTTGTGAAGTAAAAGTGTTTAGTTATGGCAGAAGCAGAGGAATATCGTTCTCGAACAGGGATAAATATATATTTTTTAGCTCGGGTGCAGGCTACATAGGTTTCTCGTAGGATTTCTGAATTGGACTTAGGAAACCTTAAGCGCGATCTATCTAACCCAGGACAAAATATGACCTCGTACTCTAATCCTTTGGAAGCATGAATAGTAGTAATTTTTAATGTGTCTGGATCATCTGATGCGGAAGAGAAGTGTTCTTCTTGGGCGCCTGTTTCTGCTAGATAATGAAGGAAAAATAGCTTGTCATAGGGACGGCAGGCTTTATTATCTAAGTGCATGCAAAGATATTCAATTTTTTGAAAAAGAAAATCTCCGTGAGGTAATTCTAAAAGCTTCTCTCCCCAAGATTGCATCAAATGGTAGAAGGTAGACAATAAACCGTGCTGTGACAGGTAATGGTGAAGGGAAAAGAATAAAGCAGAATAGTATGGTTTTTTTTCCGTTACCTCATGCAAAGAAAGCCCAAACAAACTGCTTAATAGCACTCGTTGTATTTTGTGATACTGGTCTGGTGTAAGCAGAGCTTCTAAGAGTAGTTGTACAAGGAAATACGCTTCTGACTGATCAAAAACAGCTAGTGTTTTGGAAAAGGAGACAGGGAGCTCGCTGTGTATCATTAGCTCTTGGGCCTGTTTCGTATTAGAGACGAGGATTGCCATCTCACCAAAAGAAATACCATTTTCCTTATGCAAAGATATCGCTGTGTGGTTGATCCACTGCATGAGATCTTGTGGCTGCTGATAGGTGAAAAAGTGCATGGGAGCATAGAAAGAGTAATTACCTTCTATGGTGGATTGAGGGGCCAACGCATGGTAGGTAATGGGATCCATACCCTCTATGTTTAAAAAGGGAGAGTAGGAGCTAAAAAATGCGTTGATGCTTTGCATTAAACGCTCAGAAGAACGGTAATTCTGCGTGAGCTGTAGTTGTTGATCCTCAGTAAAACATGAACGAGCCCGCAAATACGTTAATAAATCTGCATTACGCCATTCATAGATAGATTGTTTTGGATCTCCTATCAGAAAAAGAGAGCCTGTGTATTCAGGGGCCGCAAATAAAGAAGAGAAGATAGACCACTGTCTCTTATCTGTATCTTGAAATTCATCAATGAGAACGAGGCGAAATTGTTCACGTAGTGTATGGATGATATTCTTGCCTACTGGGGAAGAAAGGAGTTGTTCGAGTGTGATAATGCTTTCATCTGGTGATAACCACCAAGAATGGTGTTGTTTCAGATACTCTCGTAAACTGTAAAGCAAGGTATCAGTTATTTTTTCTGTATCACAAAAATCTAAAGTTTGTTGTTGCCAAGGGGTAGTTGATAGCAAGTCAAAGGCAGGGTAAGACACCTCTCCCTTAATGCGTTTTTTTCTATTTTCAGTAGAGAATGTCTTAGCAATGGAAAGGAAAGAAAGTAGAGCGGGGGAGGGTGATGATGCGTACAAAAGCGTTACAAATTCCTCCAGTTCTTTATCTGTCGCGAAGGTGGGTATTTTTTTGCATTTCTCTCGAAAAGCTAGTAGTTGTTCTAAGAATGCTTCTTGAGGAATGGTTTGTAGTGATTCTTTTAGGGTTGTATGCCAATGACAAAGAGAGTCCCAGGTTTCCTGAAGAGAGGGGAGTATTGTTGTAGGTTCTGTGGGATAACGACGAAATAGCAGTTCTACAACATGTTCTGAGAATGTTGTTGAGAAAGCATGCTTCGCTGTTAAAAATATAAATTGTTCTGGGAAGAGAACGTCTTGCCAATGATTTTTTGCAATATATGTACGAATGTGGTGTAGAGCTGATTGCGCAGTTGTTAAAGCAGGATTTTGTGTTAAGATCTCTGTCTTTAACGAGAATTGCTGCAAAACATAATTACAAAACCCATGAATCGTAAAAATCGACATGCGATTTATAGTGGCAAGTGCATTTCGTACGTTCATGTACAGCTGCTTTACATTATAAGGAGGTTCGAGATAGGGGGGGAGGTCTGGAGTTTCTTGATTTACAGCTTGAGCCAGCTTTTCTTGCATGGCTTGTAGGGTTTTTGTGATCCGTAATTTTAACTCATTCGTTGCAGCGTTGGTGAATGTCACAGCAAGAATGTGTTCTGTTTTAAGCTGGTCATTTGTTAGGAGGGCTCGGAGAATAATATGTTCTATAGAAAACGTTTTTCCCGTCCCAGCGGAGGCTTCTAAGAAATATTTCCCTTGAATGGAGAATTTTGGATCAAAGACGTCGAATGAATGCATAACTTAATCCTATTTAAGACTTTGGGTCTTACTGTGTGTTGAGGGAGGGGTTAGGAATTCCATGGAAGACAGTATGAATTAAAGAAAGCGTTTCTTCATCTGGAGTGAAATCCTCCATTTCCCGATGGAAGAATTGCCAAAATGTTTTTTTCTTTGGGTCTTCTTGGTTTTGATAGTCATGCATCTGTTTGATCATCATTTCCTCAGGTTCTTTCCAAGCTTCAATAGAGAGCAGTGGAGTAGGTTTAGAGAGGATCTTGTCATGTAAGGCAAAAACATTGCGGAGATATTCTTCTGGGTTAGAAAAATTGGGAGAGAGGTTTTGCCAGGAGTCCAGGCGTAATAGCTTTCGTATGGTAGAAGTATCATTTAAGACATGGGTATACTGTAGCATAGCAAGACTGATATTAGCTTCTAGGTAGTACCCTAGCTCCGTTAGAGAAGACGGGTAGCTATCTTTTTTTTCTCCGCATTTTACAGGAGATGTTGGTGTAATAGCACATAGATACACGCCTTCAGGGAATACACACCCTATTTCTCCATGCAAACGTCGAGTTTCTCCTTGTAGTGAAACTGGGGGAAGAAACACATCTTTTGGTCCTGATTCTTCTTGGAAAAGGCGGGAGGAAAAAAAGACAGAAAACAAAGAATCGGCGCGTTGTTGTTCGAACCAAACAGCAAACTCATTGTCATAAGCCTGTAGGATTTTCTCTGTAACCTGAGAAAGAAAACTAGGGGAAACGGATGTTTTGCGGCGTAGAGCATGTTTTTCCCATAGAGAATGAATGTCTCGGGAAGAAGGGAACACATGATCTTCTTTTACTAAGACTTGAGGTGTAGAGAAAGGCAACTGGAAATGCGCATGTAGAAAGCTATCTATGGGGTTGGTGAGTACTTTAACAAGGTCTTGAACTGTAACTTCTGTGGAAGGGGTGTAGGGGGCTGGTTGATTAGAAACAAGTTCAGGTAAAAAGTGTTTTTTTTGCAAAAAGGAACGCGCCATGTCGTAGTAATGCGCTTGTGATTCAGGTAGAAGTTGTGTTTTTACAAATACAGAAGGGGAATAAGGCTTAATAGGAATACATTCTTCTTGAATAGGAAGAAAATCTTGCAGGTGTTTGAGGTAAGAAGCTGGCTGCGCTGGTTCATGGGAGGAAGTAGGGTAACTAATATACAGAGCATGCTGTGTGGAAATAAGTGTTTGTAAGAAGTGATAATTTTCTTCGTCTTCAGGTGAAGAAAAGACGAATTCTTCCGAAGCATTTTCTAAGTCTATTAGATCAACGAGCGGTGTCGGTTCTTGTTTATAGGTAGCTCCTAGAATAAAGGTATATCCTTTAGGAATAAAACTCAGATTACGAAGAGATCCAACAAAGGGACCAGGTTTATTATAGAAGGGGTTTGTGTCGTAAACATGTTCGATCGTATCCAAACAAAAATCAATAAAATATGAAACGGAGCAAATAGTTTCAGCAAACTGTTGCGAAAACGTATTTTGTATATGAATGAGGTAGGTTAGTTCTTCAGCAGAAAAAATAAATATGTCTTTGAGAAAAGCAAAAAGGATTTCTGCATGTTCATGGTAAGTAAAGGAGTCTTTCTGGGCATATTGCAGAAGGATTGTTTGTAGCTTTTGTAAAAGGGGTAAGAGCTCCTCCCATACTTCTGTGTGATGTACTTGCCCATTTTCTTCACAAAAAGGATATTGCTGCAGGATTTCCTTTATCAGCTGTGTAAGCGGGAAAGAGTATTTGGCTGTTAATCGACTCCAAATACGGGAAAGGGTTTGCACAAGGTAGGGTAAAGCGCTTTTGTCTATCGGTGTTTGTAGTTGTGGGTGTGCCAGCAGTTGCAAGATACGATAAAAATTCCCTTGGGTATGGAGTAGTGCGGATAGTAAGACGAACTTTTCTTTTAGATCTCGACCATATTTTGAAATGTGCTTGGTAAAGTATAAGGGAAGATGGGGGTGAAATGTCCCTTTCAATAGATTCTCATAGGAATCGGGATCAGGGGACAGGATAAAAATCTCCTCAGTAGAGACACCTTCATGTATTAGGCAAGACACTTCCTGAAATACGTTCTGTACCTCCCGAATGCGATTAGGAGCGATTCGTAGTTTGATTGTTTCTTTTTCATAATTCGAAATAGTGGGCTGTAGCATCAGCATACTCGTCTGAACAGCTTGTAAAGAGCCCTCCTTTTGATACGGTACAAACGCATCTAGATAGGGAATGTTTTTATCTAAGAAAAAGTTTTGGGTAATTTGGGATCGATGGGCCAAATTAGCCAATAAATGATGTCGATCTGTGGATACATAATGTTCCCACTGTTCTCGATTGCTTGCTTGCACATATTGTCTAGAAAAGTAATCAATTGCTCTATCTGAGAGTAGGTCACCAAAGTATTCTTGCGTTGGCGCAAGACAATAAAAATACACGGGGAAGAACCTTTCTAAGTCAGATAAAAAATCTACTATGTGTTTTGGAAGGTGCGTGTAGCCAAAAATATGTAAAGATGCAGGTTTTGAAGTATTTTCTTTTATAGCATGAAGAATGTTAGAAAATAGGGTTGATATTGGTGTAAATTGTTTTTTTAAAAATGAAAATAGAATGGCAAATTCCTTCTTATTCTCCTGGGGAGATTCTGAAAATGTGTAAAAATTTTTAAAAAGATAAGCGAGTTTTTTAGTTGTCGCATAGGACGGGGTTTTAGATAAAAATTTTTCTTGAGACCCAGCAAAAACAGGAGAAGAGGAGAGTGTTGCATGTATAAATAGGGGAAGTGTGATATGATCGGGGATATTTGGTTCGCGATGATGTGTTTGAATGAATAAATGTTTGATAAGAGAATCTGAAGAAGTAAAGCTAGTTACGCCCATAAGGGTATGGTGACTCATTACTTTAGTCAACGCCTGACGAACCCAGAGATCTATTTCAGCATTAGGCAGCAGCAGCCAACGTTGTGACATCGGCTGTTGGCTGGAGAGTATGTCCTTTGCTAATTTCGCAAGAAGGCATTCTGGAGAATTGCTGAAGAATGCTAAACAATGTTTGGTTACTTTCATGAATGTTGCTATAGGAAAGAAATCTTTTCGTGCTTTAGTAATAACGCACTTTCTTACGGTATTAAACGATAACTTATATAAATTTCTTTTAGTGTTTTTTCTGTTAGAAGGTAAGGGTTTAGCCGAAAATGCTAGAGTGTTATCTTACGTAAGCCTTTTTTTTGCGCTTCCCTTTTTACTTTTAGCTCCCCTAGCAGGAAGTTTATCGGATCGATACCAAAAACGAAACATTATCCTTGCTACGCGGTTTGTAGAAATTTTATGTACGTCATTAGGGTTGTACTTTTTCTATATTCAGTCTGCTTTTGGAGGATATGTAGTTTTAATTTTGATGGCATGTCATACAGCAGTATTTGGCCCTGCAAAATTAGGTATTTTGCCGGAGATTTTGCCTTTAGATTCTTTGTCTAAAGCAAACGGGATGATGACAGCGGCTACATATATGGGGAGTATATTAGGCTCCTGTCTAGCCCCCCTGTTTGTTGATCTTTCAGGGGGATTATCAGAAAATGGCTATGTCATCTCAGTGGCGTTTTGCGTCGTTTCTTCTATCTTTAGCATGGGCGTGTCTTTGTTTATCCGTCCAAGTAATGTGAAAAATAAAAGTCAGAAGATTACTCTTGTGAGCTTTAAGGATTTATGGAAAATTTTTAAAGACACACGGAACGTACATTACCTAACGGTATCGATTTTCCTCATTGCTTTTTTCCTTTTAGTCGGCGCCTTTGTTCAAGTAGAAATTATTCCATTTGTTGAATTTACCCTAGGTTACCCTAAACATTATGGAGGGTATTTATTCCCCTTAGTAGCTTTAGGCGTGGGGTGTGGCTCGTATTGTACTGGTATTGTTTCTGGTAAGGACATTAAGTTAGGTTATACACCTATTACAGCGGTATGCATTGGTATCGCGTTAATGAGTTTGGGCGTGTTTTCTGCCTCTCTATTTTCTGTAATGGTTAGCCTACTATTGCTGGGAGTATTTGGAGGGATTTATCAAGTTCCTTTACACGCCTATGTACAATACGTCAGTCCTGAGCATAAGAGAGGGCAGATCTTAGCTGCAAATAACTTCTTAGACTTTTTTGGTGTGTTAATTTCTGCTGGGATTATTCGTGTTTTAGGTTCTGGCTTGAGTTTAACTCCTGAATCTAGTTTTTTCTATATGGGGTGGGTTGTTTGTCTTCTTGGGATCTTTATGTTAGGTCTTTGGAGAGAACAGATATACCGTTTATTGCTCAGTACATCGCACCGTTTCCTTTATGGTGCAAAGCCCCTCGATATTACTTTACAACCTTCTTGTTACATTATTTCGGCTCGTTCTCTCTCTGAGGCAAAGAGTATGTTAGCTCGTTTTCCTCAGACAGTCCGAGGTGAGTTGTTGGTTTTGGATCCGCAGCAACAACCAGGTTTTATCATGAGGTCATGTCTACCAATGATAGATGTTGGTGAAGGCTATTTGAATGATAGTTGGGTTTCTGCACAGGTAACTCGAATTCAAAAGCTTTTAGCAATACCGCCTTATCTATGTCTTATTTGCATTGGCGAAAAAGACAAGGTACGAGAGTTTACCAAGCTCTTAGAAGGGCAAGTGTCTGTTGTTATGGTGGGGGAGGGCTAACCCTTCCCTTCTGTGGAATAGAATCTTAGCTGATTCCAAGGAGAACGCCCTTGCTGAGGCAAAGAGAATTCTGTTAGTGAACCTAGTGAACCAGAGATTAAAACATAAAAAAGCCTACAGAAACCTGTAGGCTTTTTCTTTGGAAATGATTTCAGACCAATTATTACGTTCTGTGGGATAGGAATTCACAAACAACAGATACATTAATTGGAACAGGAAGCTGAGCTTCTATCTGATCTTGCTCAGGAGAGAGAAGTAATTCCCCTTTGCAATTTGCTTTATCTAGAGAGATATAAGAAGGAATAGAACTCTCATCTTTGTTTTCCAAAGCTTCCTGAACAGACTGTAGTCTCTTGGATTTTTCTTTCAAAGAAACTTGCATACCAGGTCTGAGGAAGAAAGATCTTCTATCCACTTTTTTGCCGTTAACAAGCACATGGCCGTGAGAAACCAGCTGTTGAGCAGCAAAAATAGTCTTTGCAAAGCCCATGCGGTAAACCATATTGTCTAATCGGCATTCAAATCTTTCCAAGAACAACTTAGCAACGTTGCCATCTTTGTCAGCAACCTTTTTGAACGCGTTGACAAGTTGTTTTTCTAAAATCATGCCGTAGCATGCTTTTAATTTTTGTTTTTCCTCTAGCTGCAGGCCATAATCAGATTTTTTCTTTCTTTGCATGCCATGCTGGCCTGGAGGATGAGGCTTTCTTAGCAGAGGGTTTCGGCTTTTTCCAAAGATATTAGCGCCAAAACGCCTTGCCACTCTGTTTTTAGGGCCACAATATCGAGCCATGTAATTTAGTCCTTATATTTGTCCTTATATCAGAAGCTTTGACAACAGCGCGATAAGCGTAAATACCATGCTAATTGAAAAAGCAGGCACATTCCCTTATGAAATTTTCTTTAAAAAAGGAACTAATACATAAGAGAAATGCAAAAGTTCTCGTATAACGAGCAGTTTATCTGGCACCCATCTGCTTGACAAAATGCCACGGTGATTTTAGTTTTGTTCTCAATTTTATACAATGGAATTATTTCTCAGTATATGTTAGTATTCCCCTCATGAAAAAGAACTATTTTGCTTTAGCTTATTATTGTTTTTCGTCGGTAGAAAATCCTCATGAAGAAATAGCATTGCATAAAGAGCTATTCAAAAAAATGGATGTTTCTTGCCGCATTTACATTTCAGAGCAGGGTATCAATGGACAATTTAGTGGATACCAGCCTGACGCCGAATTGTACATGGCATGGTTGAAAAAACGCCCTGCTTTTGCCAATGTAAAATTTAAAATTCATCAAATCGAAGAGAATATTTTCCCTCGTGTGACAGTAAAATATCGCAAGGAGCTAGTGGCACTTGGGTGTGATGTAGATGTTTCTGTTCAAGGTAAGCACATTTCCCCTCAAGAATGGCATCAAAAACTAGAAGAGAATCGTTGTTTAGTCTTAGATGTAAGAAATAATTATGAGTGGAAGATAGGACATTTTGAAAATGCCGTCTTACCTGATATTCTTACTTTCCGTGAGTTTCCTGAATACGCTGATAAGCTAGCTAAAGAACATGACCCTGAAACAACTCCAGTGATGATGTACTGCACTGGGGGGATCCGTTGTGAATTGTATTCTTCCTTGCTTTTGCAAAAGGGATTTAAGGAAGTATATCAGTTAGATGGCGGAGTGATCGCCTATGGACAAGCTGTAGGCACGGGTAAATGGAAAGGCAAATTGTTTGTTTTTGATGACCGGTTAGCCGTTCCTATAGATGAAAAAGATCCTGATGTAGAGCCGATCTCCGTGTGTTCTACTTGTGGTAAAGGGTGTGATACATATTACAACTGTGCCAATACAGATTGTAATAATTTGTTCCTATGTTGCGAGGAGTGCATTTCTGAGAAAAACGGGTGTTGTTCTATAGAGTGTGCTACTGCCCCTAGAGTTCGGACTTTCTCTTCTTCTAGAGGGAATAAACCTTTCCGTCGTATGCATCTTTGTGAGACAACAGAACAAGAGGCTTCAGAGCCTGTGGCTTGTTGCTGTTGGTGTCCGTCTTCTTGTGAAGCATAAAACTGATAAGGGGTATGTTCCCCTTATCGTTCTTCTTGTTTTAATCTTTGGATTTCTGTCTCCCATAATTCGGGCCCGCCCGGAGTTTCCAAGTATTTGGGGATGAAACATGTTCTTGGATCTTGCATGAGAAAAGCAAAGCTTTCCCATCCAATGAATCCTTCCCCTAGTGGGGCATGTCTGTCCTTCTTCTCGCCTAAAGCGAAGACAGAGTCATTTAAATGAAATGCACGAAGATAGTTTAAACCAATGGTGCGATCAAAGTGGGATAACACAGATTCCCATCCTGCAATAGAAGAAATATCATATCCTGCTGCAAAGATGTGGCATGTATCTAAACAGACACCAATAGGAATACGTCCTTCTAACCCTTGGATTAAATAAGCGAGTTCTTCAAAAGAACTTCCTATTAGGGAACCTTGTCCTGCTGTTGTTTCTAAAAGAACAGTAAGGGCAGGGGCATTTTCGAATAAAGATTCCGACAATAAGAAACTCGCAATAATTCTGTCCATGCAGGCTTCTTTAGAGTCTTTAATGGCTGCTCCAGGGTGAAAATTCACGAAGGATAGTCCTAATGCAATGCAGTCACGAATTTCCTGATAGAGGCATAGGCGGCTTTTTTCAAGAATTTCAGGGTTAGGGGCTCCTGGATTAACTAGGTAGCCGGCATGACTCATGATGTAGGATAACTGTGTTTCTTCTAGAGCTGTTGAGAATTTTGTTATGATTTCTTCAGTTAAAGAACGTCGCTGCCATTGGCGTTGATTAGCAGTAAATAACTGGACTGTAGAAGCTCCTATCTCACGGCCTTCATAAAGGGCATTTTGTATTCCTCCAACAGTGGATGTATGTGCTCCTAGTAACGAAGTGTTGGGAAGTGGTGTACGTCGCAATGAAAGGGGTTTTTGAATTTTGTTCATTATCAAGGGGAGTTACATTTAAACTAAGTTTTAGTTCAGCAGGGTTTGTATGTATGGGAGATTATATACAGGGGAGTATACAGATAGGAAAGGTTTCGACAAACCTGAAATCTTGCTACGACTGAAGCCATGGGCTCCCCTGCTATTGTCATAAAATTTTAGGAGTATTTTTTTTTGCTATGTTTAGATGTAAGAAAAGTATTTAAAAAATACGTTGAAAGCTGGTTGGGGTAATTTCATATCGATGTTACAGTATAAAGCAGAGAGAAAAGGGAAGGCAGTTAGCAGATGTGTATTTCCTTGGTTCTTTCATGTGCTTTAGTTGTAATAGCCTGCACGAAAGAGCTATGGAGCTGCCAAGGAACTATTGCTTTACTATATCGAGTCAACGGTATAGGGAAAAGATGAATCTAAGGGAGGAAGTATCCGAATTTTCGCTTATGGACATTGCTCTGATGGACAGTACGTATAGGTGAGTTCTGGCTGTTCATTAACGAAGCAAGAAATAGCGGGTTAGTTCTTGGTCTATAATTGTTTAGTTCCCTTAAGGAGAAGGCAAGGTGTAGTGAATGAGAGAAAAAGATAACGAAGGTTCGGTCACTAGTTCTTTATTTAATTTGTTATCAGGTACTTTTTTCAGTCGTATGACTGGTATGCTCCGAGAAATTGTAATGGCGACGTATTTTGGAGCAGATGCGTTAGTTGCATCATTTTGGTTAGCATTTAGAACCATTTTTTTCTTAAGAAAAATCTTAGGTGGCCCCATTTTAGGCCTCGCTTTTATCCCTCATTTTGAGTTTTTGCGGGCAAAAGATCCCAATCGTGCCGCGTTTTTTTTTAAAAGTTTTTCGCGATTCTTTTGTTCTTGCGCCTGTGTCTTTACCTTCGTAATTGAATTGGGTTTGTTATGTTGGTACGGGTGTGCAGAGGGTAATTTAGCAGATGTCCTTCTACTCACTATTATTCTTTTACCGGCGGGGATTTTCTTAATGATGTACACCGTAAACTCTACGTTGTTACATTGTGAGAAACGATTTCTTTGTGTTGGTTTAGCTCCAGCCGTAGTCAATATTCTTTGGATTGCAACTGTTTTTTTTGCAAAGAACTATGACCCTAGGAAGAGGATTATAGGTTTATCTATTATTCTAGTTGTAGGGTTCATGTTAGAATGGTTCGTGACAGTCCCCGGTGTGCGTAGTTTTATTGGTCCAAGTACACCTCCGAAGGAGCGAGATAGTATTAAAGCCCTGTTAATGCCGCTTCTTCTAGGATTACTCTCCATGGCTGTGTTTCAAATTAATTTAATTTGTGACATGTGTCTGGCCCGTTATGTAAATGATGTGGGGCCCTTGTATTTGTTATATTCAGTTAGAATCCAACAGCTGCCTGTACATTTATTTGGCTTGGGTGTGTTTGCGGTTCTTCTCCCTGCCATTTCTCGTTGTGTACAGCAAGAAGATCACCACCGTGGTTATGAGTTGATGAAATTTTCTTTGAACTTAACCGTATCTGTCATGCTGATCATGACAGCAGGTTTATTGCTCTTAGCTCTTCCTGGTGTGCGTGTACTGTATCAACATGGTTTATTCCCGACAAGCGCAGTACATGCTATTGTGGAGGTGTTGAGAGGTTATAGCGGTAGTATTATCCCCATGGCGCTGGCTCCGTTAATCTCGGGGTTGTTTTATGCAAGGAGACACTATGCGATTCCATTGGTGACTGGTATTGTAGCCGCTGTAGCAAATATAATATTGAATATTTTGGGATGTTGGATTTTTGCTGATGTTGCTGTTTTAGCCTATGCTACGTCACTTACTTCATGGGGACAGTTGTTATTACTGTGGCACTATGCTCGAAAACACCATCCAACATACACGGGCTTGCTTTGGGATACATGTAAACATTCTATCAAAACTGTAGGGATTACGGTCTTAGCATTTGCAATTACCGTAGCTGTGAATATTCTTTCTAAGACGACATATATTATTTGCATTCATCCTTTAACCCCGGAAATTTGGCCGCTCAGTTCTTTCTCGGTTCAGGTAATAGCTTTTGTTGTTGAGACTAGTATTTTTTTAGGTAGTCTTTTTGGTTTAGCTAAAATATTTCGTGTTCATGATATTTCTCACTTAGCATCGTTCAATTATTGGTTGGGCAGGAAAGAATTTTTCCAGGTTGCTGAACCTTGTGATGTAGAATCCTAGTCCTAGACTACTGTAGGGCTATTTATGCTGTATGCTAAAATCTGTTGTTCCCAGCAGGTTATTACGGGCTCTATTTTCATAGAATTTCTCTCTTGAGGTCGTCTAACCCTTTGCAAGAAAACGCACTTCTAATAAACTAAAGCCGTTTTTTTTGAGCTTTAGTCATTTATTGGAATGAGGGCAAAAAAACAAGTCTGCTTGCGAAGTTAATTATCGCAATAACAACGAACACTCTAGGCATTATTTTATTTTTAGAACAGTGTGCAGGGTTGTCCAATCTGTAAGGGAATTATGAAGAAATACATTTATCAGGGGTTGGCGAGCATCTTTTGTTTGACTTCGATGTGCGTAGGATATGGTGAGGAAGGTTTGTCTAATCAATCTTTCTCAACAAGTTTAGATGAAGTTAAAGAGTATTTGGACTCTCGAGGTTTTGTAGAAACTCGGAAGAAGAGTGGAACTCTAAAAATTGCAGGGGATATTCGCGCGCGTTGGTTATATGCTAATGAAAGTGTGCAATCGGATGACGTTACTGTAATAAAGCCTTTGGTAAATACATATCGCAGTGAGTACAGCTTATTATTCGATTATGCTGCGAAGAATACATGGATGACCTCTCATATCAGTGGAGTTGCAAAAGCTGTAGGGGAAAGTGGTGTTACAAGTTTAAACATCCGTAGGGCGTTCTTAGGATATCGGTTCTATGAAAACCCAGAGACTCAAACAGATGTTTTTGCAGAGATTGGTCGATCTGGTTTAGGCAGCATGTTTGAATCAAAAGTCCAATTCGACAGTGATTTTGATGGTATCCACCTCTATTATAGTCATCAGTTTAGCGAGAAGTATCCGTTTCGCTATATCGTTCACGGTGGACCATTTGTTGTAAACATGGTGAACAAGCAATATGCTTGGTGTGTGGAAGGGATTGTTAACCAATTGCCTAAGAACTTCTTAGTTAAAGTTAGTGTTGTAGACTGGAATTCCTTCACTACAGTGCGTTCCGCTGAGTCTGCTTCTACTCCTGCGGATCCTGTTGAGGGTAAATATAAATACTTAGTATGGCAGTACTTAGTTGGGAAGCATTCACAAATTCCATTCTTCGGTACACAGAAGAATCTCTATGTATATGGAGCTTATTTATTTAACTCTTTAGCTGAGCCATCCATGACGACAGCAAACAGCAAACAAAATCGAGCTTGGTACATAGGCGGTACGTTAGGAGGCCTAAGAAAAGCTGGGGATTGGTCTGTGACAGCATGTTATGAATACGTAGAGGCTTTGGCTGTTCCAGAAATTGATGCGGCTGGTATCGGTCGTGGGAACCAAAAACACACATTCTATGCAGCGATCGCTGAAAGTTTGGATCCTTCAGAGGCTAATGGATTTACAAACTATAAAGGTGTATCCGGTTTGTTTATGTACAGCATTACAGACTCTCTATCCTATCGTGTTTATGGAGCACATTCCACTCCTGCTGATCGACGTTTAGGGAATAACTTTAGCTATACTAAGTTTGACGTGGGAATGATCTCTTCATTCTAATGTAGCTAAGTAAAGAGTTTTTTAAGCTTTTAGCCCTCATCTTGAGAAAAGGTGGGGGCTTTTTTTGGGTTTTTTATAATTAAGTTAGAAGTTTTTTTAATTTTTTTGTTTTGGTTATGGGCTCTCCTATTTCACAACCTCATGATGATCCAGCTTTGGAACAATTGCAGTCGATGTTAGCTCCAGCAACACAAGGTGCTGAGAAGACAGAGGCAAAACCAACGAATAAGGAGCAGGCGGTTTCTTCTTCCGGAGATTGGGTGCGCTTGACATTTGCATCGCGTGATTTAACGGAATTAGCCTCTCTATTGGATGCTACATTAGGGGCATCACCTACGACTGATGTAGGAGCGGTAGCATCTGCTACAAATTATGCGACATTTGATGATGCAAAGACAGCAGCTACGGATGCAAAAACAACATTGTTAGGTGCTTCAGATTTCCAAACATTTTCTCCTGCTAACCAACAATTACAGAATGCTGTCGGTCAAATGGAAAGTTTGGCCAGTGATGACACTCAACGGACAGAAGCAGCAACATGGAAGACAGCCTTAGCTGATGCAAAACCTGATCTAGATGGGATTAATAGTGTCGGGGTTTTTGGTGAAACTATAGAACCTTTGAAAACCTCTTTACCAACAGCAGATGAAGCGGGCCTCGCTGCAGCTAAGGCTACGATGGAGGGCGAGGGTGCTGCGTTAGCTATTTTGGAACGATTGACAACGGGCGAAAAGACAAAGGACTATGCTGTAGTTACTGATTTAGCTGGTAAGGTTCCCGCTACAGCCACAGAAGTGGATGCTATTATAGCGGACTTGACATCAGTTCAAACAGCTTTAACAAAAGCAGAAGAAGCTTTAGCCTCTGCTAAAAAGAATAATGTTCCTGAGAACTTAGATCGCTGTGATGTTCTTATTAAAGAATCTGAAGTTGAGATAGCGGCATTACAGAAAAAGTATCCGGATTCACCTATTGTTAAAGCTGCTACTGAAAAAGTTGCAGCTATTAGGGAAGAATTTGAAACAATAGATCCTCTTATTGTTCGTAATCCTGAAGTATCAGCTGGAGCGGCTGCAAGTACTCAAAAAACGATTTCAGAAGATCGCGTTTCCATGTTGTTTGGTGATTTAGATAATGAAATTGCTGATACTATTATGCAGGGATTGCGTCAGATGATCCAAAACTTCGATGGGGAAACGCCAATGTCTGAGCAAGCCTTACAACGTACGGCTGCAGAGTTGGATGCTATTTCCCAAAAACTGGGTCCAGAGCAGGCTGCTGCAGGTGAATTACGATCTATGAAAGAAGCCTTACAGTCAGGTACAAAAGGGGCTGCATTGGCAAATGCTCTTAGTACCATTGGTGCTGCTGCAGTAGGTGGTGGTGGGGCTTTCGGTATTAAAGCTGCTTTGAGCGCTATGCTCATGGCAGGCTTCGGCCCTACGGGATCCTCTTTGACGTCTGGTTACAGTGCGTACCAAAGCATTAACGACGCTATGGCTAGGGGTAATAGGGAGACGCAACAAGTACTTGGTAGGACAACCTCGGCCTTCTTATCGGAGCGGTTACCTTCAGCTAGAACTGACTCTCAAACGAATTCTCCAAGTGCTCGATTAGCTAATGCAATTGTGGGGAATAGCCGCACTATAGGGGATATATTTGCCGCTACTCAGGCTGTGCAAACAATGACACAGGTGTTGCTCTCAACACCTAATGCAAATGCAGAAGAAATTCGTGCGAAACTTACCGCTGCAGTGACAAAAGCTCCTCAGAGTGGTTTCCCATACGTACAAATCTCAGAAGGCTCTCTGCAGAACTTAGCAGATGCTGTATTACAAGCTCGTGCAGATGCAGAGAGAGCTGCAGCAGGATCTAAAGAAGCAGAATTTTCCAGTGCTCCTGCATTTATCCAACAAGTATTGGTCAATATCGGCTCTCTGTTTGCTGGTTACCTACAATAGTATAGTTAGCTAGTTTAGTCAGTTATTTTAAATGTAGAACCTCCTCTTATAGAAATAAGAGGAGGTTTTTGTTATTTAAAGATACATCAGATTGATAGCCTGTAATGAACTGTTCATAGAGGATTGTCTAAAGAGAGTGTCTTTTCGGGCTAATCGTAGTTTGTTAGCAAGTCCAAAAAGGCTTACAACCCCTTTTTCTTTTAGAGAATGATTCTTGTAGTTAGATAAGAAAGAGGGCCCCAGTCGGTTTTATAGGATTATGAATCTCAGACGGGGGTCTCATAGTTGACGAGAGAAAATAAGCTAAAGGGATTCTATAGATCCCTTTAGTCTATTTTGGGGGATTAAGAGCTATAAATTTCACCAGCTAGTTGTGTCAAGGTTGTATTGAGAACCTGCATGGATGTTGTTAGTAATGTCCACTCTTGTTGAATATTCGTCATTTGGTTTTGCAAGTTCAACTGCTGTGTTTGGCTTTGGGAGAGGTAGCTCTGTTGGTCTGATTGCACTTGTGTGAATAAAGGTCCTAATCCTCCTGTAGGGCTTGCGCTAGGGAACCCACTGGATACAAATCCTTCTAAGGAAGCTAAAACTGGTATCCAATCTTCTCCCATAGGACCTGTGATTTTATAAATATTGGGATTGTATTTAGTTTGACTACCATTTGTTTCTGCTTCTATTTTTAAATTTACAAGTAGAGAGTCTAAAACGTTTAACTGGTTGAATGTAGAACTAAGAATCAGATTATAAACTTTGGTTGCGTTTAGCATCGCTGTTTTTTGCGATGAGGACACGTCCGCCATGGCTTCTATTTTTTGTAATAATTGATCAACCAGTGTTTGTGCGCGAGTGCAGCGCTCTAAATCGCGTGCAATATACTCTCTTTCTCGCGAGATGGCAGATAATACTTCGAAGTAATCCCCAGCGAATAGGTTTTGTCCGTTTTTACTTTGTACTAAGTAAGAAGAGAGATTGTAGTACACGGATGTAGTAGAGAAGTCGTTCGTAATGGCTAGTAAGTCGTTAATAGATTTTGCAGCCAAGTTGTTAAAGTTAATCTCTTGGACAAGGGGGTCTAGAAAGACTTTTTGTTTGGGGATTTCGGAATTCAATACTAAGAAGATGAGAGCCGAGCCTAAATTAGTTGCTTCTAGCCAACTTTGAACAGCATCTTTTCTATCAAGAGTGAACGAAGCTTGATCTGGAGCTAGTTCTTCGTAACGCGCTGCGAGCTTAGCTACTTTTGCTTGTTGTTGTTGGATATATGTGGTTGTTTGATTTTTGAAATTTTCTAAAATTTTTTTTGCTTCAACCTCGAATTGAGAGTCGATCGTTACCTGTGTTGGGGTATTGTTCAAGAGTGTTTTGTTATAGAAATTGTCAAAATCAGGAACGTAGTATTGAGCGGTCTCAGTTGTAGAGGTTTTATATGTATTGAGGTGTACGTACTTATCTTTTATGGTATTATTCCCAATATCGAAGACAGCCTGTCCTACTTCATTAAGGAGCGGAAGTTGTTGAATGGCAGTTCCTCTTTGTTTTAGCCATGCTTTTAAAACATTTTCGCCGTCTTGTTGTTGTGATACAATGTGATGGAGGCTGTAGTCGGCTAATTCTTGGTATGCATAGCTGCGGGCTATAAATTGTGAGACTGTAATTGTAGTCCCTGATGTTATGTTTAGCTTTAAAAATTCAGGATATGATGTATCGACCATATTTAAGATGTCTTCAGGAGCAGCAGAAGCCTCTTTCATTTGTGAGAGATATTTGAGGTTGGCATAGAACTCCATAGATTGTGTGATAAGTTCGGAAAAATATTTGTATCCCTTACTTAATCTTGAAGCCCCCTCTAACCAGCTTGTGAAGGTTACTATTACCTGTTCTGCAGCGGTGATTTCGTTTTCCAGTGTGCTTTTTTCATTATCAATCTCTTGGCGCACGACCGTGATATTGTTCATGATCGTTTCATAGGCCGCGACAATATTTTGTTTATAAGCAACTATGCTTGAAGAAGACAGATATTGGCTCAGTAGCTCATTGCTGATCTTCGCTGAATAGTCATAGATAGTTGTTAGTTCTTCTTTTGATAATTCTTTTTTAAGTAATAGAGAGGTCAGTGTAGCTACTGCAGCTGCAA
This sequence comes from uncultured Chlamydiaceae bacterium, assembly GCA_937884635.1. GTDB lineage: Bacteria > Chlamydiota > Chlamydiia > Chlamydiales > Chlamydiaceae > Chlamydia. Next base: position 1,291 of record CALGBW010000010.1, on the reverse strand, counting down.
TTTCAGGGTCTTGGCTTAGCTCGGGGGATTCTTGGCTTGCTTTGGCTAGACCATCAAGGATAGCAGCGGCCATAGTCTGACCATTTATAGTTTCTATGTTGTCTTTAGTTGGGCCAGAAGAAGATGATTGTGTTTGATCGTTTGTTGTTGATGCTCCGGCAGGTTGTTCAGATAGGAACTTAGGTTTAACAGCAGATGCATCCCGAGCAACTAACGATGTTGCTCTAAGGTTCTCATTTTGTAATGCAACGGCTAGACGTCGCAAAATATACATCCCAGAGTTTAGCTCTTCTATATCTAGTGCGGGTTTCACTCGGAACTCAAAGTATGAATGTTTGTTCTCCAACTTAATAGAGAATAACCCTTGGCCTGATGCCGTCGCAGGTCTGAAAGCAACATGAGAAGAAGACATAGAAAAACAATATAATTTTTATTTTCATTTTGTCTTTTTAAATACTTTTTTTGTATTTTTAAGATTGGTGGAAAATAGATCTTTCTGATTAGCTTCTACTTTCCTTTCACTGGATTGAAGTTCTTGTCCTTGCAAATTGAGCCTTACAAATATAGTGTCATTTTTCATAGTGTTACGATAGTCAAATGATTCTGTTGGTTGGCGATTGTAATTGAACAGTTTATCAAATCCTTGTTCCACATGTTGGATTAAGTTCACACGTTCAAAACCACCTTTGATTATCCCATTCTTTGTGTTTTTATGATTGGTAAGCGGTGACAACTTCTTTTTATTGGTTTGATCTTTACGGCTCACAATCAAATGACAGTGCATATTCAACTCATTATCTGAACGACTACGGTCAAAATGAATCTTACCGTAAAACTTTATATCCGAGGCAAATAGCTCTTTATTAAAGTTGTTAGCGTATTCAGGAATAAAGACTTCACGGATATAATGTTTCATGGCTTCGGCTTGTTCTTGTTCTGTATTACCTATCGCTCGGAGTTCCTTTTCCGATGGGCTGATATGAATAGCATAAAACTTAGCATCCGTTTTTAGGAGCTGCCCGATATTACTATCTATATCTCTTATAACATTTGACTTATAGATATTATCCTCCGTCAGATTGAAAAATCCATCAATATAGATTCCTTTTTCCATCCGTTCTAAATCCTCATGTTCCATGTAATTAGCTAGCTGTCGGCAACTCCCAGCATTATTATATGTTCCGTTTGATGGCGGGGCAAAGTCTATGTGCATGACTCTATGTGTTTATCAGATTACCGATTTCAGTTTTTAAGTTCTCTTTCCTTTTGCTATCAATCACACCACAAGCAG
>CALGBW010000009.1 GCA_937884635.1 uncultured Chlamydiaceae bacterium | reverse complement strand
TAAAGCGGCACGCGAGCTGGGTTCAGAACGTCGTGAGACAGTTCGGTCCCTATCCGTCGCGGGCGCAGGAGATTTGAGAGGAGCTGTTCTTAGTACGAGAGGACCGGAATGGACCAACCTATGGTGAACCAGTTGTATCGCCAGATGCACGGCTGGGTAGCTAAGTTGGGACGGGATAAACGCTGAAGGCATCTAAGCGTGAAGCCCCCCTCAAGATTAGATCTCCCATAGCGTTAAGCTAGTAAGACCCCTTGAAGATTACAAGGTGATAGGTAAGAGGTGTACGCATGGTAACATGTTTAGCTGACTTATACTAATAGGTCGAGGGCTTGACCTTCTAATAACGCTTTATTATTTTCTTTCCATCTAACCATTCTTTTATGTGCAATTCTCAGGGTTCTTTTTAAATTAACCCTATCATTAAATACATTATCTAGCGGCTATAGCGTGTAGGAAACACTCCTTCCCTTTCCGAACAGGTCAGTTAAGCTACACTGCGCTTATGGTACTATAGAGTTTCCTTTATGGGAGAGTAAGTCGTTGCTAGGTCTTTTTATTTTCCTTTTTTCTTTTTTTCCGGATAGATAAGCTTTCCCTTATCTATCCTTTTTTCATTCCTTTACTTCTTCTAACTCTTTTATTATATAGTTAGGTAAGCTAAATGAACCATGATGTAGGCTTGTATTATAATATTTCGTATTTAAATTATATTTATTCCATGAATCAATATTATCATTTATTGGTTCTATTTTTTTAGATGCAAAACCAAATAGCCAATGACCAGATGGATATGTTGGAATAAATGTTTGATAATATTTTAGTATAGGGAATATTTGTTTAATTTTTCCACATGATCTTTTTAATTCTCTTAGATTAAAAGGATAGTATGCACTTTCACTTTGGTTTATTAAAATACCATCATCTTTTAATATTCTATAGCAGTTATTATAGAAGTCTTTACTAAATAACCCTTCTCCTGGACCTATTGGATCTGTAGAATCTACAATTATTAAATCGTAGGTATTATCGCTACTATTTTTAACGAATTCTATTCCATCTTTAAATAATAATGTTACTCTATCATCATTTAGAGAACATGTTAAATTAGGGAAAAATTTC